>NZ_JASCOM010000469.1:0-2280 GCF_029959925.1 Pseudomonas sp. PS02303 | reverse complement strand
AGGCTTGCCCGCGAAGAACGATAATTCGGTGTGTTCGAAGAACCGCGTCGTCTGCATTCGCGGGCAAGCCTCGCTCCTACAGGATCAGCGGTGCCTGCTCATTCAGATTTCGAGGACTTCCATCTCGCGCAGTACGTCGGCCACCGCCGCTACCGCTGCGTGCATCTCGGCCTGGTTGACGTGTCCGATGCAGCCGACGCGGAAGGTTTCGACCTGGGTCAATTTGCCGGGGTAGAGGATGAAACCCTTGGCCTTGACGCGTTCGTAGAACTCCTTGAACTGATAGCGCGGGTCTTTCGGCGCGTGGAACGTGACAATGATCGGGGCCTGGATCGCGGCGGGCAGGAAGCTGCGCAAGCCGAGTTTGGCCATGTCATCGAGCAGCACCTGGCAGTTGTTGGCATAGCGCTGATGCCGCGCCGGCAAACCACCTTCTTCGTTGTATTGCAGCAAGGCTTCGTGCAGCGCGGCGACCACATGGGTGGGCGGCGTAAAGCGCCATTGGCCGGTCTTGGCCATGTAGGTGTGCTGGTCGAACAAATCCATCGCCAGCGAGTGCGAATTGCCAGCCGCGTTGGCCAGTGCGTCTTTGCGGGCAAAGACGAAACCCATGCCCGGCACGCCTTCCAGGCATTTGCCCGAGGCGGCGATCAGCGCGTCGAACGGCACCTGTTGCGCATCGATTGGCAGCGCGCCAAAGGAACTCATGGCGTCGATGATCAGGCGTTTGCCGTGTTGCGCAATGACGTGGGCAATCTCCGGCAGCGGATTGAGGATGCCGGTGCTGGTTTCGCAGTGAATCAGCGCAACGTGGGTAATGCTGGCATCGGCGTGCAGCAGACGGTCGACGTCGGCGGCGGTGGTCGGTTCGTCTTCGGCGGTTTCGAAGGTGCTGAAGGAGCGGCCGAGCACTTCGCAGATTTTCGCCAGGCGTTTGCCGTAGGCGCCGTTGATCAGCACCAGCACTTTGCCGTCGCGAGGCACCAGCGTGCCGATGGCCGCTTCGACCGCGAACGTACCGCTGCCTTGCAAGGGCACGCAGTGGTGGCTGTCGCCGCCGTTGATGATTGCCAGCAATTGCTCGCACAGGCTGGCGGTCAGTTGATTGAAGCGGTCATCCCATGAACCCCAGTCGACCATCATCGCCTGACGGGTGCGGGCCGACGTGGTCAGTGGGCCGGGGGTGAGCAGGATTGGCTCGGCAGTGCTCATTCTTGTGTCCTCGCAAAAGCTCTCTGTGGGATGAAGCTACGGGGCATAAATTGCAATTTCGGGTGCTATCAATCAAATTGTTTGTTGTTATGCCAGCCATCAGTGAGAGTTATTCATGAACCTGTTCCAGCTTCGAGCCTTCGACGCCGTGGCCCGCGAAGGCAGCTTCACCCGTGCGGCCGAGCGGCTGTTCATCAGCCAACCGGCGGTCACCGGGCACATCAAGGCGTTGGAGGAGCATTACCAAATCACCTTGCTGCGCCGCACCGCGCGACGCGTGGAGCTGACGGAGGAGGGCACCAAGCTGGCGGCGATCACCCGAGCGATGTTTGGCCTGGCCGAAGAAGCGCAAGTGCTGCTGGAAGCGAATCGACAGTTGCTGACCGGGCGCCTGGAAGTCGCAGCGGACGGGCCGCACATGGTGATGCCGATGCTTGCCAATCTGCGCGCGCGATACCCCGGAATTACCGTGAATCTGCGCTTGGGCAATGCTCAGGAAACCCTGGCAGCGTTGTTGTCCGAGCATGCCGACGTGGCGGTGTTGACTGAAGTCGAGCCGCGCAAAGGCCTGCATCTGCAAGCGTTGAGCGAATCACGGATTTGCGCGCTGGTGCCTGACAGGCATCCCTGGGCCAAGGCGTCCAAGGGCGTGAAGCTCAAGGAGCTGGATCAGGTGATCATGGTGTTGCGTGAGCCGAGTTCGATTACCCGGCGGACATTCGATGAAGCTTGCGCGTTGGCATCGGTCAACCCGAGGGTGTTGCTGGAGCTGGACAGTCGCGAGGCGGTGACCGAGGCCGTGGCCGCCGAGTTGGGGGTTGGCGTGGTGTCTTCGGTTGAGGTCAGTCATGACCCGCGGGTGGCGGCAGTGCCGATTTTGGGTGAAGGGCTGGTTAACCGGCACATGATCGGGTGCATGGAACGGCGGCGGGATTTGCGTTTGATTCGGGCGTTTTTTGAATTGGCGCCTATTCGATAAACCGAGGCGCGGCCTTCGCGGGCAAGCCTCGCTCCCACAGGTTATGCGTCGTATACAAGATCTGCGGCCAGCATAAACCCCTGTGGGAG
>NZ_JASCOM010000468.1:0-2280 GCF_029959925.1 Pseudomonas sp. PS02303 | reverse complement strand
AGGCTTGCCCGCGAAAGCGATCGTACCGCCAACATTTATGTTGGATGTGACGGCCTCTTCGCGGGCAAGCCTCGCTCCCACAGGTTCATGATCCCTTCCATGGACGGTAAAACCACCTGTTTAGTGTGGTCGTCCGGCCGAAAGCCGGGTTAGACTCCTTGGCCCTGCCCAACCCGCTCAGTGATGCTTTCCGATGCTCGAACAGTACGTCAAAAAGATCCTCACCTCGCGCGTTTATGACGTTGCCGTAGAAACCCCGTTGCAGACTGCTCGCCAGCTCTCCGAGCGGCTGGGCAATTCCATTTGGCTCAAGCGTGAAGACTTGCAGCCGGTGTTCTCGTTCAAGATTCGCGGCGCCTACAACAAGTTGACGCAGTTGAGCGATGAAGAGCGCGCTCGCGGTGTGGTCACCGCCTCGGCGGGCAACCACGCGCAGGGCCTGGCCCTGGCGGCAAAAGTGCTGGGCGTGAAAGCCACCATCGTCATGCCCAAGACCACCCCGGAAATCAAGGTCGAAGGCGTGCGTTCCCGTGGCGGCAAAGTCGTGCTGCACGGCGATTCGTTCCCGGAAGCCCTGGCCTACTCGCTCAAACTGGTCGACGAAAAAGGCTACGTCTACATTCACCCTTACGACGATCCCCACACTATTGCCGGGCAGGGCACCGTGGCGATGGAGATTCTGCGCCAGCACCCCGGGCGTCTGGATGCGATCTTCGTTCCGGTGGGCGGCGGCGGGTTGATCGCCGGGATCGCGGCGTATGTGAAATACCTGCGCCCTGAAATCAAAATCATCGGTGTCGAACCGGACGATTCCAACTGCCTGCAAGCGGCCATGGCGGCCGGCGAGCGCGTGGTACTGCCGACCGTGGGCCTGTTCGCCGATGGTGTCGCGGTGGCGCAGATCGGTCAGCACACCTTCGATATCTGCAAAGACTACGTCGATGAAGTGATCACCGTCAGCACCGACGAAATCTGCGCGGCGATCAAGGACATCTACGACGATACCCGCTCGATCACCGAACCTGCCGGCGCCCTGGGCGTGGCCGGGATCAAGAAGTACGTCGAGCAACGCGGTGTCACCGGGCACACCTTTGTCGCCATCGATTCCGGCGCCAACGTCAACTTCGACCGCTTGCGCCACGTTGCCGAGCGCGCCGAGCTGGGCGAGGGTCGCGAGGCGATCATCGCCGTGACCATCCCCGAGAAACCGGGCAGCTTCAAGGCGTTCTGCGAAGCCATCGGCAAGCGCCAGATCACCGAATTCAACTACCGCTACAACACTGGCAGCGAAGCGCATATCTTCGTCGGCGTGCAGACGCACCCGGAAACCGACCCGCGCAGTGCGCTGATCGCCAGCCTCAGCGAGCAGGGTTTCCCGGTGCTGGACCTGACCGATAACGAACTGGCGAAGTTGCACATACGTCACATGGTCGGTGGCCGCGCGGCCCAGGTCGTCGATGAAGTGGTGCTGCGCTTTGAATTCCCGGAACGTCCGGGTGCGCTGTTCAACTTCCTCAACAAGCTCGGCGGGCGCTGGAACATCTCGATGTTCCACTACCGCAACCACGGCGCGGCGGATGGCCGTGTGGTCGCGGGCCTGCAAGTGCCTCACGACGAACGTCATCTGGTTCCTGCGGCGCTTGAGGAAATCGGTTACCCGTACTGGGATGAAAGCGACAATCCGGCCTATCAGCTGTTTCTCGGCTGAGCGGCTACGCTGATGGGCAGTCTCTAAGGAAGTCGAACAATGGAAACGTTAACCGCCCTGAAAATGGCGCACACCGCGGCGACGGCAATATTGTTGGGCTGTGCGCTGGGCTTGGGGATATGGTTTTGGCAAACGCGGCGTCGTGGTGATGCGACTGCTGCAGCGCGCACGTTGCAACGGCCTCGGGTGTTCGTTTGGCTGTTGATGGGCCTGGCGCTGCTGAGCATGCCATTCACCGGCTGGTGGATGGTGCATCTGGTGGGCTGGCCGTTGGGGCAGACGTGGTTGCTCGCGTCGAGTGTGCTTTACACCCTGGCAGCGTTGGGGTGGTTCTGGTTGTTGGTGCGGCTGAACAAGCTGCGTACTGCGCCGGGCGGCAGCGGCAAGTTCACCTTTGCTCTCGCGCTGTTCAGCTTTGTCTGCTTTATCGCCATCGCGGGGTTGATGGGCGCCAAGCCGGTTTAAGGCTTGAAACCGAGGCGATCCCTTCGCGGGCAAGCCTCGCTCCTACAGGTGATGTGTCGAGTCTGTAGTCGGCTACCACCACAAATCCTGTAGGCGCGAGGCTTGCC
>NZ_JASCOM010000467.1:0-2292 GCF_029959925.1 Pseudomonas sp. PS02303 | reverse complement strand
GGCTCGCTCCTACAGGGGATCTGCGGAGCATGCACTTTTCGCGAGCGCCGCAGATTCAATTGTAGGAGCGAGCCTGCTCGCGATGAGGCCCGAAAAAACACCGCCAACCCCTTCGATCAAACCACCGGAAAATGAATCCGGAACGCCGCCCCGCCCATCGGCGAATCCCCCAGCGTCAGCTTCGCGTTGTAGCTCTCGATAATGTCCTTGACCACCGCCAACCCGATCCCCTGCCCCGGGTGCTGGCGATCCAGCCGCTCGCCCCGTTGCAGAATCCGCGCCCGCTGATCCGGCGGCACGCCCGGCCCGTCATCTTCAACGCACAACTCGACCCCGCTCAGGGTTTCGCGCACGCTGATGCGCACTTCGCTCAGGCACAGGCGATAGGCGTTTTCCAGCAGGTTGCCCATCATCTCCAGCAGCGCGCCCTGTTCGATCGGCACGTAACACGGCTCCGGCAGGTTGAAAGCAACGCGCACGCGCTTGTCGCGGTAGACCTTGTCCAGCGTGTCGCACAGACTTTGCAGCACCGGCTGCAGGCGCACCTGGTGACGTACCAGCCCACTTTTTCGCAGGCTGGCGCGTTGCAGTTGATAGCCGATCTGCTGGCTCATGCGCTCGATCTGGGTTTGCAGCAACCAGGCCTGATCTCGGTTTTCCGGGCGCTGGGCCATGTCTTCGCTGACGCCTTGCAGCACGGTCAGCGGGGTTTTCAGGCTGTGGGCCAGGTCGTCGAGGGAATCTCGGTAGCGGCTGCGCTGCTCGCGTTCGCTGTGCAGCAAGCGGTTGAGGGAGCCGGTCAGGCGCAGCAGCTCACGCGGGTGTTGTTCGCTGAGGCTTTCGCGGGCGCCGCTTTCGATTTCGTCCAGCTCCTGACTGAGCCGACGCAAGGCCTGCAAGCCCCAGGTCAGGCCGATCCACAGCAGCGCCAGCAGCACCAGCAACGCGGCACCGAAACCGAGGTAGAGGTTTTCGCGCAGGCCTTCGAGGGTGACTTCGTACTCGTGCACCGGTTGCAGGGCGACGATGCTGAACGCCGCGCTTTTGCCGCTGAGCAGTTTGACTTCGACGTCGTAGACAAAGAATTCCTGACCATCGGCCTCGCGAATGCGCGCGAATTCGTTGCCGCGTCCGTCGTAACGCGGTTTGTAGTTGATCTTCTCTTCGCCGGTGGCCTTCGAGCGCCAGACCAAATGACCTTCGCGGTCATAGATGTAACCGAGCAAGCGGCTGTCAGTCAGGTTGAAGCGCTCATCGGGCAACTGCGCCGGCATCTGCAGGGCGTTGTTTTCCACCCGCGCGGCGGAAATCAACGTGTTTACGTCCGACGCCAGGCGTTGCTCGATGGAATCCTGCAACGCCAGGCTGAACGCGCCCTGCATCGCTGGCAGCAACGCCAGCATGAACAGCACCGCCAGGGTGGCGGCGGCCAGCATCAAGCGGACACGAAGGGAGCGAATCAAGTGCAGCGCTCATTGAACAGGTAGCCGAGGCCACGCACAGTGTCGATCGGTTTGAAACCGGCCGGGCCTTCGAGTTTGCGGCGCAGACGGCCGACCAGCACTTCGATGACGTTCGGATCGCGCTCGTCGTCGTCCGGGTACAGCTGCTCCATCAAGCGGTCCTTGGCCACCACTTGCTGGTGATGCCGCATCAGGTACTCGAGGATTCGATACTCGTAGGCGGTCAGCGCCAGCGGTTGTTCATCGAGGGACGCTTGTTTGCGATTGAGGTCGAGCAGCAGCGGCCCGGCGACGATGGTCGACTGGGTGAAACCGCTGGAGCGGCGCAGCAAGGCATTCAGGCGCGCATCGAGCTCTTCGAACTGGAACGGCTTGACCACGTAATCGTCGGCACCGGCAGCGAGGCCTTCGACCTTGTCTTGCCAGTTGCCACGCGCCGTGAGGATCAGGATCGGGAAGGCCTTGCCACGCGAGCGCAGATGACGGATCAGGTCGAGCCCGCTCATGCCCGGCAGGCCGAGGTCGATCACCGCCAGGTCGTGGTTGAACTGCTCGGTCTGGTACAACGCCTCCTCCGCGTTGGCCACGGACTCGACCACGTGGCCGCTGTCCGTCAGGCGGGTTTGCAGGTGATGGCGCAACAGCGCTTCATCTTCGACGACCAGCAGTTTCATAACGCTCTCCTAGGCAAATCGTTATCTCCAGCAGCACAGTTCTCAGTCACACCGCAGAACCCTGTAGGAGCGAGCCTGCTCGCGATGGCGCCAGCACATTCGACATTGATGTCGACTGACACGCCCCTATCGCGAGCAGGCTCACCCCTACACGG
>NZ_JASCOM010000466.1:0-2311 GCF_029959925.1 Pseudomonas sp. PS02303 | reverse complement strand
GAGCGAGCCTGCTCGCGAAAGCAATCTGTCAGTCGAATGCTGACTGGCACACCGCTTTCGCGAGCTGGCTCGCTCCCACAGTTTTTGGCGTCGCCCCCTCCCAGCTAAAACCCTATATAATGTGCGCTTTTTAGCGATCCTGAATCCAAGGAGCTTTAGTGAGCACGTTGCCACCCTGCCCAAAATGCAATTCCGAGTACACCTACGAAGACGGCGCTCAGCTGATCTGCCCCGAGTGCGCCCACGAGTGGTCCGCCAGCGGCGAAGCCGAAGCGGCGTCCGATGACACCGTGAAAAAAGATTCGGTCGGCAACGTCCTGCAGGACGGCGACACCATCACCGTGATCAAGGACCTGAAGGTCAAAGGCACGTCGCTGGTGGTCAAGGTCGGCACCAAGGTCAAGAACATCCGCCTGTGCGATGGCGATCACGACATCGACTGCAAGATAGACGGCATCGGCCCGATGAAGCTCAAGTCCGAGTTCGTCAGAAAAGTCTGATTCTGTTGTCTTCCATCCCGCGCCCTGCGTGGGATGGTGCTTCACCCGCCCCGCCTCTCCCCACATATCCTCGCAATAGCCAAACGCCAGCCGTTTTGACCTTACGCAATCTTTACCCGGAAAAAATCACAAACCGCCAATAGGTCCTTGCTATTTGATGAACAAGAATTATTCTCATTGAAACCCATCAATGGAGATGAGACCCATGACTTATTTGATCGATGCCTGGCTGGACCGCCCACACCCCTACCTCAGGATCCTGCATCGGGAAACCGGGGAAGTCTGTGCAGTGCTTGAAGAAGAAGCCTTGAACGAGCTGCAGGATCAGGGTGATCTGGACGTCAACGGCTTGAGTTCCTGCGAGCCGGTGGTGCTCAAGGAACTGGTGCGCAATCTGTTTCTGTTCTGCTACGCCCGGGCGTTGCGCCCGACGAGCGATCTGAACCACAAGATCGAAGTATGAGTAGCACTAAACCCCGTAGGAGCGAGGCTTGCCCGCGAACCTGACAACTCGGTTCTGACTTGAACCGAGGTGATGCATTCGCGAGCAAGCTTCACTCCTACAGAATCAAGAGCTTACAGAACGTCGAGCAGTTCGACGTCGAATACCAGAACGCTGTGCGGCGGAATGCTGCCAACGCCTTGAGCGCCGTAAGCCAGTTCGCTCGGCACGTACAGGCGCCATTTGCTACCGGCATTCATCAGTTGCAGGGCTTCGGTCCAGCCAGCGATCACGCCGCCAACCGGGAATTCTGCAGGCTGGCCACGATCGTAGGAGCTGTCGAACACAGTGCCGTCGATCAGGGTGCCGTGGTAGTGAGTGCGCACTTGATCTTCACGGGTTGGCTTGGCGCCTTCACCTTGAGTCAGCACTTCGAATTGCAGGCCCGAGGCCAAGGTGGTGATGCCGTCACGCTTGGCGTTTTCAGCCAGGAAAGCCAGGCCTTCGCCAGCAGCCGCTTCGGCTTTTGCAGCTGCTTCGGCCTGCATGATTTCGCGGATCACCTTGAAGCTGGCGGACATTTCTTCCTGACCGACACGGCTAGGCTTACCGGCGAACGCGTCGGTCAGGCCAGCCAGGATCGCGTCCAGGTTAACGCCCGGTGGCGGGTTGTCGCGCAGTTGGTCGCCCAGCTGACGGCCAATACCGTAGCTGACGCGGGTTTCGTCGGTGGACAGATTTACTTCGGACATGACACTGCTCCGCTGTGCGGACGGCCCGGGAACTTGCCGTGCGTGCACAGCGCGTCCCGGAGCGCCCGGAACCAAAAGGGCCAGCAGACTAGCACAGATGCCGTTGCGCTGATCAGGGGGTCATTGCTACCAGCGAGAACTGAAGGCGATCGGCACCTTCAGGCCCTCTTCTGCACTGGCACCGAGTCCGCACATTTCATCATGGACCGACGTGTGCACAAGGTTGAAAGGCAAGGTGGGGAAGCGGTGCAGCACTTGACGCGCATGCTCCACCGAACGCAGGTGGAGCATATGGTCGCGGGCATCACTTAACGGATACGCCGCCCCATGCATGCGCGCCTCCAGCAGGTAGATCCCGCCTTCCATAGAAATCAGGTTCAGCTCATCGACTTTCCCTGCGATGGCATATGCACGTAATTCAACAAGGTTCATGAATGCACCTCATACGGTGTCAAGCCAATATCAATACATGCATAGGCTTCGGCACCTCAAAGTACAAGCCACAAACGACACCGCCCGTCTGTTTGCACCTGACTGTAGGAGCGAGGCTTGCCCGCGAAGGCGGTGTGACTGGCAACAACTGTATCGACTGACACAGCCCCTTCGCGGGCAAGCCT
>NZ_JASCOM010000465.1:0-2367 GCF_029959925.1 Pseudomonas sp. PS02303 | reverse complement strand
GCCGCGTTCGGTGGTTACAAGAAGTCCGGCGTCGGCCGTGAAACCCACAAGATGATGCTCGATCACTATCAGCAGACCAAAAACCTGCTGGTGAGCTACGACATCAATCCGTTGGGCTTCTTCTAAAAATCGGGGGCGATACAGGTAATCCTGTGTCGCCCTTCCGATAGCTTTCGCGAGCAGGCTCGCTCCCACATTTGAAATGCGTTCCCGCTGTGGGAACCGGCTTGCTCGCGAAGGCGTCCTCGATAACCTGACATTCAAGGACTGGATGCCCTGCTCCCCTTGATCGATCCTTTGGAGTCCTCGATGAAAATCCGTTACAAGGTGAGCCTTGTGGCTGCTTGTGTGCTGTTCGTGACAACCAGTCTTCTGTCGCTGGTTCAGGTAGAGCAGATACGTACGATTGTGCGTCATCAAGTCGAGGCGAGCATCTCCGAATCGAGCAATGCTGTGGCACGTCAAATCGAAAACTGGCTGAACGGCAAACTGCGTCTGATGGATTTGGCGTCCCAAGCGATCGACCGCCAGTACAGTGCGCAAGCTACCCAACGAATCATCGATTCGCCCATTTTGAAAGATGAATTCAAGCTGTTATTCGGCGCCCTTGAGTCTGATGGAAAACCCATCAAGAACACTGCCTCCTGGAATCCAAAACCTGATTATGACGGTCGCACCCGCCCTTGGTACGCAACCGGAAAAGCCGGTAGCCAAGCGGTTTTAACCGACCCCTACAAGGACTCCACCACGGGTGAAATTCTGATCTCGGCAGTCGCGCGGATCAGCGACGCCGGTCAGTTGCTCGGGGTATTTGGTGGTGACATCCGTCTGACTACGGTTGCCGATGCCATCAATACACTGGATTTCGGTGGGGCCGGTTATGCGTTCCTGCTGAGTAAAAGTGGCAACATTATTTCCCATCCGGACGCCGAGCTGAACGGCAAGCCCTACAACCAGCTTTTCGCAGGCAGCGTTCTGCCTCTCGACAGTCAGCTGCAGCAGGTCAGCAGCGGTGGGAAGTCTCTCCTGGTGTCCTTCATTCCGCTCTCCGGTCTCAAGGGCATGGATTGGTATATCGGTGTGGTGCTGGATCAGGACATCGTTATGGCCGCAGCCCACATCCTGAGCTGGCGTGCCGTCATCGGTACCGGCCTGGGCGTGCTGATTAGCCTGTTGGTGTTGGGCCTGCTGGTAAGGCGGCTACTGCGACCCCTGGATCAACTCAAGGATTCGTTGGCAGACATCAATCGCGGAGAAGGCGACCTGACCCGCCAACTACCCGTGGTCGGCAATGATGAAATTGCGTTGGTCGCCGGGGAGTTCAACCAGTTCCTGCAGAACCTGAAAGCGCTCATTGGCGATGTGAAAAACAGCTCGCAACGCGTTCGGGAGAGCACCACAGCGACGTCATGCGAAGCGGACCAGGCAGCCAACCGTGTACAAGTTCAATTACAAGAATTGGATCAATTGGCCACCGCCATGACCGAGATGGCATCGACAGCCGAAGATGTCGCCCGTAACGCCCAAACCGCTGCCGAAGCGGCAATCGCTGCTAACGAGGAAACAGCGGACGGGGTTGCTCTGGTTTCCAGATCTACGGGGGCCATCAAGCGTTTGGCTGAAGAGATGGGCGCCACAGGTCATGCGATCAATGAGTTGTCCACGCTCAGTCAAAGCATTGAGTCCATTGTGGCGGTTATCACCAGCATCGCCGACCAGACCAACCTTCTTGCACTCAATGCGGCCATCGAGGCGGCACGTGCCGGCGAATCGGGACGCGGATTTGCTGTGGTGGCTGATGAGGTGCGCTCACTGGCCTCGCGAACCCAGCAATCCACGCAGGAAATACGCGAGATGATCGACCAGTTGCAGACAGGCGTGAAACACGCCCAAGTGCAAATGCAGCAAAGCCGCGACACGGCCAGCAAGACTGCCGGGGATGCCAACGCAGCCAATGACACCCTGAAGCGCATACGTGAGGCCATTTATCGTATCAATGACATGAACCTGCAGATCGCCGCGGCGGCTGAAGAACAAAGCGCCACGACCGAAGAAATCAATCGCAACACGACCAATATCCGCGATATCAGTCTTGAGGTATCCGGCAGTGCGGACAAACAGGTTCGTCAATGTTCAGTGATGGTGGACCACGTCGGCCAGCAGGACAAACTGCTCAGTCGTTTCAGGATTTGAGTTTCGCAATTGCCTGAGTGCTCAGGCTGCAAACAGTGACAAATCACAAACAACTATTCCACCGAGGTAAGAAAGATGAGTGCGGCTTCTCTGTATCCCGTTCGTCCCGAGGTTCTGGCCAATACGCTGACTGACGAGGCAACCTACAAAGCCATGTACCAGCAGTCGGTCGTC
>NZ_JASCOM010000464.1:0-2391 GCF_029959925.1 Pseudomonas sp. PS02303 | reverse complement strand
GTAAGCGTCCAGCCAACACACCTTCCGAACTCCAGCATTAAGGGCGATGGTGTCCGCGTATTTTTAAGCGGACGCGATCGCCCTTAACGTCAGGATTTCCATGCGCCAACGAAGCTCTTACCCGAAACCCTTCAAGGCCCAGGTTGTTCAGGAATGCCTGCAACCGGGCGCAACCCTATCCAGCGTTGCCATCAGCCACGGCATCAACGCCAACGTTATCCGCAAGTGGCTACCGCTTTATCGAGATCAGTCGCCAGCGGCGTTGCCAGCTTTCATTCCATTGAGAGCTACGCCCAAACGGCAAACGGAAGCGTTGGCGGTTATTGAGCTGCCATTTGGCGAGCAATCGATCTCAGTGAAATGGCCAACGTCCGATCCTGAAGGCTGCGCCCGCTTTGTCCGTGGGCTCACTCAATGATTCGCATCGATGCCATCTGGCTCGCCACCGACCCCATGGACATGCGTGCCGGCACTGAAACTGCGCTGGCCAGGGTGATCGCGGTGTTCGGTGCGGCGAAGCCGCACTGCGCTTATCTGTTCGCCAACCGCCGCGCCACTCGTATGAAAGTGCTGGTGCATGATGGGATTGGCGTCTGGCTGGCTGCTCGCCGGTTGAACCAAGGCAAGTTTCACTGGCCCGGCATTCGTAATGGCTACGAGATAGAGCTGGATGCTGAGCAACTTCAAGCGTTGGTGCTCGGCCTACCTTGGCAGCGTGTTGGGGTTGGCGGTGCAATCACACTGCTTTAAAAAGCTGTAATTAGCGCCTTGGCCTACTGCCGCAAGCGACCTGCTTTGGTAAAATCCAGGGCATGACTTCCTCGCCCAATCTCGATCAGATGACCCCCGACCAACTGCGCGCCTTCGCGGCGCAGTTGCTGTCGCAGGTTGATTCTCTCGGGCTGCAAGTCGACAGGATGGGCAAGAAGAACGACCGCGACCAAACCATCATCGAGCAACTCACCCACGAAATCGCTTGGTTCAAACGTAACAAGTTTGCCAAGCGCAGTGAGCAATTGAGCCCTGCTCAAGGCAGCCTGCTCGATGATCTGCTCGACACCGATATCGCGGCCATTGACGCCGAGCTGAAGGCGTTGAATCCGCCGGCTGCGTCGGCCGAGCCACGCAAGCAGCCCAAGCGTGTTCCTTTGCCTGCGCAGTTTCCGCGTACCGTGATTTATCACGAACCCGACAACACCCAATGCCCCTGCGGCTGCCAGCTCCAGCGGATCAGCGAGGACGTCAGCGAGAAGCTGGATTACACGCCGGGCGTGTTCACCGTGGAGCAGCATGTGCGCGGGAAATGGGTCTGCCGCGAGTGTGAAACGCTGACTCAGGCACCGGTTCCGGCCCAGGTAATCGACAAGGGTATACCGACCGCAGGGCTGCTGGCTCACGTGATGGTGGCCAAATTCGCCGACCATTTGCCGCTGTATCGCCAAGAGAAAATCTTTGGCCGCGCTGGCCTGGCTATCGCCCGCTCGACACTGGCGCAATGGGTCGGCCAGACCGGCGTGCAGCTCCAGCCGTTGGTCGATGTGCTACGCGAAACGGTACTTGCCGAAGGCGTGATCCACGCCGACGAAACGCCAGTGCAAATGCTCGCGCCGGGCCAGAAGAAGACCCACCGTGCTTACGTCTGGGCCTACTGCACTACGCCGTTTTCGGCGGTCAGGGCAGTCGTTTACGACTTCAGCCCGAGCCGTGCGGGCGAGCATGCACGTAACTTCCTTGGCCAGTGGGATGGCAAGCTGGTGTGCGACGATTTCGCCGGCTACAAGGCAAGCTTCCAGCAAGGCATCACCGAAATTGGCTGCATGGCCCATGCGCGCCGCAAGTTCTTCGATCTGCACGCGACGAACAAAAGCCAACTGGCCGAACAGGCGCTGCACTCAATTGGCAGCTTGTACGAAATCGAACGGCAAGCGCGGGAAATGACCGACGAAGATCGCTGGCGAATACGTCAGGAAAAAGCGGCACCCATTATCGACGCACTACATACCTGGATGATGGCCCAGCGCGATCTTGTGCCCGAAGGATCGGCTATTGCCAAAGCTCTGGATTACAGCCTCAGGCGCTGGACGGCACTGGCTCGATATCTCGAGGACGGCGCTGTGCCCATCGATAATAACGCGGTCGAAAATCAGATAAGGCCATGGGCACTTGGACGCTCGAACTGGTTGTTCGCCGGGTCACTACGCAGCGGTAAGCGGGCAGCCGCGATCATGAGCTTGATCCAGTCAGCACGCATGAATGGGCATGATCCGTATGCCTATCTCAAAGATGTACTGACGCGGCTGCCGACGCAGCGTGCCAGTGAGATTGATCAACTGCTGCCGCATCGGTGGATGCCCGCCTGAGTCACGCAAGGTGACTTCGGCGGACGCTTAC
>NZ_JASCOM010000463.1:0-2418 GCF_029959925.1 Pseudomonas sp. PS02303 | reverse complement strand
AATCAGTCGACATCGTTGGTGACTGTCACGCCGCCTTCGCGGGCAAGCCTCGCTCCTACAATGACCGGCGCAATTCTAGGGGGCGGCCTGTACGGCGATAAGCTGGGAATCCTGTGAATCTTTGTTACCGTTAACGCGATAATCCCTTGGTCGGGGTCTCAGACTCTGAAACCTTGTGTCACAATTTGCCATCGCACCCGAGAGCACCCCATGGACACTTTGCAAAACATGCGCGCCTTCAGTTACGTGGCCGAGGCCGGCAGCTTCACCGCCGCCGCCGTGCAACTGGACACCACCACGGCCAACGTCTCGCGCGCGGTCTCCAACCTGGAAGCCCACCTGCAAACCCGCCTGCTCAACCGCACCACCCGTCGCATCGCCCTGACCGAGGCCGGCAAACGCTATCTATTGCGCTGCGAGCAGATCCTGGCCTACGTCGAAGAGGCTGAAGCCGAGGCCAGCGACGCCCACGCGCGCCCGGCCGGGCAGCTCAAAGTGCACACCATGACCGGCATCGGTCAGCACTTCGTGATCGACGCCATCGCCCGTTATCGCAAGACCCACCCCGACGTTACCTTCGACCTGACCATGGCCAACCGCGTGCCGGACCTGCTCGACGAGGGCTACGACGTGTCCATCGTGCTCGCCAGCGAACTGCCGGACTCAGGGTTCGTCTCCCAGCGCCTGGGCATCACCTACAGCATCGTCTGCGCCTCGCCGGCGTATGTGAAAGCCAACGGCTGCGCGCACAAGCCCAGCGACTTGCTTAACCACGCGTGCCTGCGCCTGGTGAGCCCGGTGATCCCGCTGGAGAAATGGACTTTCGACGGCCCGGAAGGCCAGGAAATGGTCACCATCAACAGCTCGCCGTTCCTGGTGAACTCGGCTGACGCGATGAAAACCGCAATCATCAGCGGCATGGGCGTCGGTGTGTTGCCGGTGTACGCGGCGATTGAAGGCCTGCGCAACGGCACGCTGGTGCGAGTAATGCCGAACTACCGCTCGCAGGAACTGAACCTGTATGCGATCTACCCGTCGCGCCAGTACCTGGACGCGAAGATAAAGACCTGGGTCGAGTACTTGCGCGGGTCGTTGCCGGAGATATTGGCGGCGCATCAGGCGGAATTGGTGGCGTATGAATTGAGTGGGAGTCTGGGTGGGGCTCGGGTGGCGAACTGATTTCACGGTCCTACAGACGCAGTGATTTTGGGGAATGTTTCCGACGGGTTCTGTCGGTTGTTGGGTCAGACGGGAAATGGGTAGGCTTTGTGGGTCGCTGCAAAATCAGCGGCCAGGTCTGGAAAACCTGGCGAACACTTACCAAACCCCATGGCATACTGCGGCGCTTTTTTCTGCACGCAAATCCTTGTTATGGCGGCTGTGCGCGGGAGACCTTCGGGTCTACCGGGTTTTGGTGGGTGTCCCGGTTTTTCCAGTCCGCGCATGGCTGCCACCCTTTCGTCTGGAAAACGAAAGATGGCAGTTCCACTTCATCTGCCAATGAGTAACTTCCGCATGATCAAAGAAACACCGAACCCTCCGGAAACCGACGACGTTTCCCCCTACGAATCCCTCGATTCCAAAAAACTCAACGAAGCCGCCGAACGCGCGCTGGATCACTACCTCAACCCCGCCGCCCTCAAATCCCCTGCCAACCGCAAACCCAGCACGATGTTTTTGATCGCACCGGACATCAAAGACGAAGACCTGCTGGCCCACACCTGCGAGTCATTGGCCCAGGCCAGCGTGATGGCGAGCGACTTCGCGGACCATCTGGAAGGCCCGTACCGGCACAAGGCGATGGCCATTCAACAG
Organism: Pseudomonas sp. PS02303; assembly: GCF_029959925.1. Classification (NCBI taxonomy): domain Bacteria; kingdom Pseudomonadati; phylum Pseudomonadota; class Gammaproteobacteria; order Pseudomonadales; family Pseudomonadaceae; genus Pseudomonas; species Pseudomonas sp. PS02303. The sequence continues at coordinate 603 of NZ_JASCOM010000463.1, read as the reverse complement.
ATCGTCATGCTGGCTGAACTGGCCGCAAACCGGATGCTGGATAACGTCGCAGTACCAAAACCTGCGCCACACAGCTAATACCTGTAGGAGCCGGGCTTGCCCGCGATGGCGGTCTGACATCCAGCATTGATGTCGTCTGACACTCAGCCATCGCGAGCAGGCTCACTCCTACAAGGGTTCGGCGTACATCTGCAAGAGATGGGTCGGCTGTCAGGCCGCCATCGCTGGCAAGCCAGCTCCCACAGGGGTTCGGCGTATACCTGCAAGATATTGGTCGGCTGTCAGGCCGCCATCGCTGGCAGGCCAGCTCCCACAGGGGGTTGGTGTACATCTGCAAGAGATTGGTCGGCTGTCAGGCCGCCTTCGCGGGCAAGCCTCGCTCCTACAAGAATTCAGCGTATAGCCTTTGATTCTCACCACTCATCAGGCCGAGCGTTAGCTCGCCTGCAGCTCTTGATCTTGATCCACCCGCCCCGTCGGGAGGCTGAGTGGAGGTGTTCATCCGGGGAGTGGCGCGCAGCGCCGTTCGACGCAGTCGAACACGCTGCATGTAGGTCGTCGCGAAGCAGACCGGAGGGCAGTGTCCCCGGATGGATACCGGAG
>NZ_JASCOM010000462.1:0-2433 GCF_029959925.1 Pseudomonas sp. PS02303 | reverse complement strand
GGGAGCTTGCTCCCGCCGGGGCGCGAAGCGGCCCCAAAAGAAGGACTGCTGCGCAGTCCAGCGGGAGCAAGCTCCCTCGCCACAGGGTCCGCGTCAATCGATCGAACGAGGCAACTGCAACGTCACCCGCAACCCGCCTTCACGCAGGTTTTGCAGGCTGACTTCACCGCCATGGCTATGGGCAATGTTGCGCGCAATCCCCAACCCCAAGCCATATCCCTGCTGCTGCCCGGCCAACCGGAAGTGCGGTTCGAACACCTGCTCCATCCGTTGCTCCGGCACGCCTGGCCCTTCGTCATCGACATGCAGGATGAAGGCGCTCTCGTCGTCATCGATATGCAAATGCGCGTTCTGCCCATACTTCAATGCGTTGTCGATCAGGTTGCCGATGCAGCGCTTGAGCGCCAGCGGTTTGCCCGGGTACGCCGCCAGCGCCCGGCCCTGCTGGGTGACGCGACCATTACCGTTGGGCGCCAGGTACGGTTCCACCAGACAATCGAGCACATGGTTCAGATCCACCGGCTCGATGTTTTCGTGAATATCGGTGTCTTTCACGCATTGCAGCGCGCCCTTGACCAGCAATTCCAGCTCATCCAGATCGCGGCCGAACTTGGCTTGCAGCTGTTCATCTTCAAGCAATTCGACCCGCAGCCTTAACCGGGTAATCGGCGTGCGCAGGTCATGGGAAATTGCGCTGAACAACTGGCTGCGCTCGGTCAGGTAACGGCTGATGCGCTCGCGCATCGCATTGAAAGCGCGGCCCACTTCGACCACTTCACTGCCGCCGCCTTCGGCCACCGGTTCGACTTCGGCACCGAGGGACATGTCCCGCGCCGCCCGCGCCAGGCGTTTGAGCGGACGACTCTGCCAGTGCACCAACAGGCCGATGAACAACAGCAAAAAGCCACTGGTGAGCACAATGAACCAGACCTGCTGCGCCGGCAGGCCCTGTTCTTCAAGGCTGGTGTAGGGCTCGGGCAACAGCGAGGCGATGTACAGCCACTCGCCCGGCGCCATCTGGATTTGCGTGACCAGCACCGGCGGGTTCACCGGCTCCAGCGTCAGCGCGTAATGCGCCCATGAGCGCGGCAACTCATCGAGTTTCAGCCCGCTGTTGAAGATCCGCAGGTCTTCGGGGCTGACGAAGGTCACCGAGATATCCGTGTCTTGGCCGAGGGACTCGCGCAACACCTGATCCACCGCCTTGAGCACGGCTTCCTTGCGCGGAGTGATCGGCAACACTTCCATGCCCAGCGGCTTGTCGTTGAGGGTCACCACGAAACGGGTGCCGCCCATGCTGCGCAATTGGTCGAGCACCAAGGGACGAAACGCCACCGGCAGCGAACGAAAATAACTGACGCTGGCCGTCATCGAATGGGCCAGGCTGCGGGCACTGGTGACCAGGCCTTCAAGTTGGGTGGCACGCAGTTGCGACACCCAGATCACGCTCGACAAGGTCTGCGCGAACAGCACCGCCAACAGGGTCAGCAGCAACATGCGCCCGAGCAGCGAACGCGGCATCGGCACGCGGGCGGCGAGCTTGCGCAACCACTCAGTGGCCATTGCTGGCAACCACATTGGCGGCCAGTTGGTAGCCGCTGCCACGCACGGTACGGATCAATCGCGGCGGTTTTTCGGTATCACGCAGGCGCTGACGCAAACGGCTGACCGCCATGTCGACGATGCGATCCAGCGGCATCAGATCGCGGCCACGGGTGGCGTTGCCGATGGTGTCGCGGTCGAGGATTTCCTGCGGATGATCAAGGAACAGTTTCAGCAGCGCAAAATCGGCGCCGGAGAGAATCACTTCTTCGCCGTCGATGTGGAACAGCCGGTGGCTGACCATGTCCAGCCGCCAGTCGTCGAACGCCAGCACTTCACCGCCGGAACGCTCCTGACCGAACTGCGCGCGGCGCAACAAGGCCTTGATGCGCGCCTGCAATTCACGGGGGCTGAACGGTTTACCGAGGTAGTCGTCGGCGCCCAGTTCCAGGCCAATGACGCGGTCGGCCTCGTCGGAGCTGGCGGTGAGCATGATGATCGGCACCTGCGCCTGACGCGGGTGTTGGCGGATCCAGCGGCAAAGGCTGAAACCGTCTTCGTCGGGCAGCATCACGTCGAGGATCACCAGATCGCTCGGCGCTTCGTTCATCGCTTGGCGAAAGCCCGCGCCATCGGGCGTGGTGCGGACCTGGAAACCGGCGCGGGTCAGGTAGGTGTCCAGCAACTCGCGTATCTCTTGATCATCATCGACCAACAAAATCGACTTGTTGACTGAGCTCACGGGGCGGCGTCCTTGTTGTTTGAATTGGGCGGATTATGCCTTAAGCACCGTTTTCACAAACACCACAAAACTACTGTAGGAGTGAGCCTGCTCGCGATTGCGGTTTTACATTCAACGCATTGGTTGACTGATACACCGCTATCGCGAGC
>NZ_JASCOM010000461.1:0-2498 GCF_029959925.1 Pseudomonas sp. PS02303 | reverse complement strand
AGCCTCGCTCCTACACAGGCAACGGAGAACCCGTAGGAGCGAGGCTTGCCCGCGAAGGGCGCACACCGATTCAAAGCCGAACGCTACAACCCGCCCGTCGCCTGGAAACTCACCCCGATCACCGTCAGCAATGACAACGGCAATAACAGCGTGTCGAGCAACGCGCTGGCCGGCAGGTCGACGCCGGGGTAGCTCGGCGCTTCGGCGCCAAACCGGTCCATCGCGCAACAACCGCCATTCATGGCATACAAATCCAGGCGCGTCCCCGCGTACACCACTGGCGCCCCAGGCTTGGCCGCGTCCAGCGTGCGCGCCGTGGCGCAGCCCCCCAATTGCAGGGCCAGCAGAACAATCAGCAGCTTATTCATCGCTGCTCAAATGGTGTTCGCCCCAACGCGGCAGCATGTCTTGCGGGATGTTCAGCAGATTGAGAATCCGCGCCACGACAAAGTCGATCAAGTCATCGATCGTCTGCGGCTGATGATAAAAGCCCGGCGACGCCGGCAATATCGTCACGCCCATGTTCGACAGCTTGAGCATGTGCTCCAGATGAATGCTCGAATACGGCGCTTCACGCGGCACCAGAATCAGCTGGCGACGCTCTTTCAACGTCACGTCGGCAGCCCGCTCGATCAGGTTGTTGCAGGCACCGGTCGCGATCGCCGACAACGTCCCGGTGGAACACGGCACCACCACCATCGCCGCGGGCGCACCAGACCCCGAGGCCACTGGAGACATCCAGTCTTCCTTGCCGTACACCTTGATCTGCCCGGCGGCCGCGCCGGTGTATTCAGTGAGGAAAGCCTGCATCGTCTGCGGTTTGGCCGGCAGCGTGACGTCAGTCTCGGTAGCCATCACCAGTTGCGCCGCCTTGGAGATCAGGAAATGCACCTCGCGGTCTTCGCGGATCAGGCAGTCGAGCAGACGTAAACCGTACTGGGCGCCCGAAGCGCCCGTCATCGCGAGGGTGATGCGTTCCGGGCCGTTGTTCATTGCAGCGCCTCGGCGAGTTTGCCGTGCAGGCCGCCGAAGCCACCGTTGCTCATGATCACCACGTGGGTGCCGGGCTGGGCCTGGCTCTTCACGCGCTCGATGATGCCTTCCAGGGAGTCGCTGACGATCGACGGCACCGTGCACAACGCGGCGGTCGCGCCCAGGTCCCAACCGAGGTTGGCGGGGGCATACCAGATCACTTGATCGGCATCGACCACGCTTTCCGGCAAGCCGTCGCGGTGAGCGCCGAGCTTCATGGAGTTGGAGCGCGGCTCGATGATCGCAATCAACGGCGCATCACCGATGCGTTTGCGCAGGCCGTCGAGGGTCGTCGCAATGGCCGTCGGGTGGTGAGCGAAGTCGTCGTAGATGGTAATGCCGCGAACCTCGGCGACTTTCTCCATCCGGCGTTTCACGCTTTTAAAGACGCTCAATGCAGCGATGCCCATCGACGGTACAACGCCGACGTGGCGAGCAGCCGCCAGGGTGGCCAGGGCGTTGGCGACGTTGTGCTGGCCGGTCATGTCCCAATCGACGACGCCTTGGGCAATGCCTTCGAACATCACTTCGAACCTGGAGCCGTCTTCGCTCAGCAGCTTGACCTGCCACTGACCGCCGGCACCGGTGGTTTGCACCGGGGTCCAGCAGCCCATCTCGATGACGCGCTGCAACGCTGGCTCGGTGGTCGGGTGAATCACCAGGCCTTCGCTCGGGATGGTTCGCACCAAGTGGTGGAACTGCCGCTCAATGGCGGGCAAATCCGGGAAGATGTCGGCGTGATCGTATTCCAGGTTGTTCAGAATGGCCGTGCGCGGGCGGTAGTGAACGAACTTGGAGCGCTTGTCGAAGAACGCGCTGTCGTACTCGTCGGCTTCGATGACGAAGAACGGTGTGTCACCCAGACGCGCCGACACCGAGAAGTTCTGCGGCACGCCGCCGATCAGGAAGCCCGGGCTCATGCCCGCGTGCTCCAGGACCCAGGCAAGCATGCTGCTGGTGGTGGTTTTACCATGGGTGCCGGCGACGGCCAGGACCCAGCGACCTTGCAGCACGTGGTCGGCCAGCCATTGCGGGCCGGAGACGTAGGGCAGGCCTTTGTTCAACACGTATTCGACGGCCGGGTTGCCGCGCGACATGGCGTTGCCGATCACCACCAGATCCGGCGCCGGATCGAGTTGGGCGGGGTCGTAGCCTTGGGTCAACTCAATGCCCTGCGCTTCAAGCTGAGTGCTCATCGGCGGATAGACGTTGGCATCGGAGCCCGTCACGTGATGGCCCAGCTCTTTGGCCAGAACCGCCATCGAACCCATGAAAGTGCCGCAGATACCAAGAATATGAATATGCATAGTCGACCTCGTAAAACATGGCCGCAGGTTAGCGTAGGGTGGGAAAATTCGCACCTTTGTTTCGGGTCAACGCAAAACCCGCAGCAGCGAGGCTTGCCCGCGAAGGCCATAACACGATTCCGCCAGTACACCGCGTAATCGTTCTTCGCGGGCAAGCCT
>NZ_JASCOM010000460.1:0-2532 GCF_029959925.1 Pseudomonas sp. PS02303 | reverse complement strand
GCGCCGTTCGACGCAGTCGAACACGCTGCATGTAGGTCGTCGCGAAGCAGACCGGAGGGCAGTGTCCCCGGATGGATACCGGAGTGAAGGAACGCCGAGCCTTAGCGAGGGGCCGGACGCTTGGGGCGAGACTTTTTGGTTCCTTTTGTGGCGTTTGACAAAAGGGACTCGCCGTAAGGGCGAAACCGCCAGCCGCCGTTACCGCAGGAATGGATATATACACCTGAGAGAGACAGGTCGGCTGTCAGGCCGCCTTCGCGGGCAAGCCTCGCTCCTACACCAAATACCATCGCCAACAAAAAAATGCCCCGATCTCTCGACCAGGGCATTTTTCGTTTAACGCAACTTACACAGACAAACCCGAAGCCTTAGTGAGAAACCGCCCCGCTCGCCCCCAAACCGGTCTGCGAACGAACAAACTGCGGGAAGAACAGCGCACGCTCATTAACGCCAGCCGCCGACTTGTCAGTGATCGAGAAGAACCAGATCCCGATAAACGCAATGGCCATCGAGAACAGCGCCGGGTACTCATACGGGAAGATAGCCTTCTCGTGATGCAGGATCTGCACCCAAATGGTTGGACCCAGCACCATCAAACCAACCGCACTCACCAGACCCAACCAGCCGCCGATCATCGCACCGCGAGTGGTCAGCTTCTTCCAGTACATGGAAAGCAACAGCACCGGGAAGTTACAGCTCGCTGCGATGGAGAACGCCAGGCCCACCATGAACGCGATGTTCTGGCTTTCGAACAGAATGCCCAAGCCGATCGCCAGCACTGCCAAAGCGATGGTGGTGATTTTCGAGACACGGATCTCGTCCTTCTCGTTGGCCTTGCCTTTCTTGATCACGCTGGCATACAGGTCGTGAGACACCGCCGAAGCACCGGCCAGGGTCAAACCGGCAACCACCGCCAGAATGGTCGCAAACGCTACCGCCGAGATAAAGCCCAGGAAAATACTGCCACCCACCGCGTTGGCCAAGTGCACCGCCGCCATGTTGTTGCCGCCCAACAGCGCGCCAGCAGCATCTTTAAAGGCCGGGTTGGTGCTGACCAGCAGGATCGCGCCGAAGCCGATGATGAAAGTCAGGATGTAGAAGTAGCCAATGAAGCCGGTTGCATACAGCACGCTCTTGCGAGCTTCTTTTGCGTCACTCACGGTGAAGAAGCGCATCAGGATGTGCGGCAGGCCAGCGGTACCGAACATCAATGCCAGGCCAAGGGAGAACGCCGAGACCGGGTCTTTCACCAGGCCGCCGGGGCTCATGATCGCTTCGCCTTTGGCGTGAACCTTGATCGCCTCGGAGAACAGTGTGCTGAAGTCAAAGTTGACGTGCTTCATCACCATCAGCGCCATGAACGAGGCACCGGACAGCAACAGCACAGCCTTGATGATCTGCACCCAAGTGGTCGCCAGCATGCCGCCGAACAGCACGTACATGCACATCAGGACGCCGACCAGGATCACTGCTACGTGGTAATCCAGTCCGAACAGCAACTGGATCAGCTTGCCGGCACCGACCATTTGCGCGATCAGGTAGAACGCCACCACCACCAGCGAACCGCAAGCGGACAGCGAGCGAATCTGGGTTTGCCCAAGGCGGTAGGACGCCACATCGGCAAAGGTGTACTTGCCCAGGTTACGCAGGCGCTCGGCGATCAGGAACAGAATGATCGGCCAACCCACCAGGAAGCCGATCGAGTAGATCAGGCCATCGTAGCCGGAAGTGAACACCAGGGCGGAAATACCCAGGAAGGACGCCGCGGACATGTAGTCACCGGCAATCGCCAGACCATTCTGGAAACCGGTGATCTTGCCGCCGGCCGCATAGTAGTCGGCCGCCGAGTTATTTTTCTTGGAAGCCCAGTAGGTGATATACAAAGTCGCGCCGACGAACGCCACGAACATCAGGATCGCGGCGACGTTCAGCGGTTGTTTCTGAACCGCGCCGGTCAGGGCTTCAGCCGCCCAGGCACCCGGTGCGAATGCTGCAACGCTCAATAGAGCCAATAGACGCCGGATCATTGCTGAGCCTCCTTGAGAATCAGATTGTTCAGGTCGTCGAATTCGCCATTGGCGCGTCGTACATAGATCGCTGTCAGGATAAAGGCCGAGAGAATCAGCCCGACACCAATCGGTATCCCCCAGGTAATCGAAGAATCGGGGCTGATTTTCGCTCCCAGAATATGCGGCCCGTAAGCAATCAAAAGGATGAATCCGGAGTAAAGCCCAAGCATGATCGCCGAAAGAATCCAGGCGAACCTTTCTCGCTTACTAACCAGCTCCTTGAAGCGCGGGCTGTTTTGAATCGAGAGGTAAATGCTGTCGTTCATTGTTTTTATCCTCGCAGCACAGATTAAAGTTGGAACGTTATCCACTCTATGCGGCTGCGGGGCAGGTTCCAGACGACCTTAGTATTAGAACGACATGACAGAATCGCCATTTTCTGGTGTGACGCAACTTTTGTAGGAGCCAGGCGTGGCGGCGCCGGGGGGCGCCCGCTAGCGTTTGCCCGGCCCCCCGGGGCCGA
>NZ_JASCOM010000045.1:0-35338 GCF_029959925.1 Pseudomonas sp. PS02303 | reverse complement strand
CCGTATGCCTATCTCAAAGATGTACTGACGCGGCTGCCGACGCAGCGTGCCAGTGAGATTGATCAACTGCTGCCGCATCGGTGGATGCCCGCCTGAGTCACGCAAGGTGACTTCGGCGGACGCTTACGTTTTACGGGCAGCTATGCTGACTGGTGTGATTGATAGTTCGACTCGATTTTTGAAGTGGGTCGGAGGGACGAATGAATCTTGAGGGCCTAGCCGAACTGCTTTCCGGTGGCGAAAAACTACCTGGATGTGAGCTAGCTCATTCAGACGCCTTGGCACTGGTCGGATTTTACTTCCCTGGACGCGCCTATTGTCTAGTCGCTGACTGGACAGTGGTTGATATAGCGGTCTCCCCCCGTCAGTTAAACGCCGTTGCTAGAAGAGGAGTCACTCCTACTTTGGTCAACGCTTTATGTGTTATCCACGATAGCAAAGGACGTTTCCCTCGCGGTCACTGGGTAAGAACTTCATTGGGGGTTTCGTTCACCCATGATTGCCTGTTCGAGACAAAAAACACCGTTTATGTGTTGATGGGACCCGGTCGAAGGGTACGAACAGACCTGGACGTCGCGCAGAGCCTGTACTGAAAGTCACTGGTGCGCAATGTGGCAGTCATCGACGTTCAGCGTTTTAGGTTTCGTCCGCCTCAGCCATCCCTATATTTTTCCGGTGCTTACCAAGACTTAGTGTTGGCCACGTATCAGCAATCGCCCCCTAGAACTTGGCTTGATAGGGGGTAGCCTGTCTACTTCAGAGGAGCCGAGCGGCGTGCTTGCTATAATTCAAACGAATGGTTCACACCCCCAGAATCCTCGGCGATGGCGGTTGGTTTTCTAAGGTTAAGCGCAAATTCTAGCGGAGTGGCAACACATGACTATGCCCTGCGAGCGTACCCGGAGTATCGTCCAAACAGGCGAGTTCTTGCGTGAGCTGTCCAGAGATCAGACTCTCCCAGAATCTGTTCGTCAGCAGGCAAAACGCCTCCTGCGGCATTACCCAGAACCATGGGTGATCTTTGGGATCGGCTCCTTCGAAGAGCTGCTTCAAACAAAGGGTCCGAGCGATCCAACGCGAGAGTTCGCGATAGTGGTCCACACTCCCCAGTTGAGCTCCAGCACTGACGGATAAGGCTGGAAAAACTTCCTCAGACTGAGTCTATGATAGAGACCATGGTCTGTGGCAATCCGCGATGGTGCTGTCCGCGCTTCAACGCTCCGACCCTCGTGTTGATGAACGGCATAGATTCTTATGCTGTATGCATGTACAGTTAATGGGTTCTTGCGGCCTTACTCATTGCCTAAGTGTTGAAGCCCTTAGGCGGTGTCATGTGCCGAGATAAGCCCTGAAGTTTGTTGGGTAAGGTGTTATTTTCAGTGATTCCATATTGATACTATCGGAACGGAATTCGACCTATGATCACACTGAAAACTGCCATTATTCACAGCTTCAAGAAGCTGGCCAAGACCAGCTTTATCTCCGAGGTGGTCAAGAAGGATGTGGCGCTCGATACTGAAAATCCTGCGTTGCATTTTCTGGTCAATGGCATCCACGGCCTCATCGGCAAAGAAGGCAACAGCGTGGTCTATGGACAGTTTGCCAATGATGACCGTCAGGGGCCGTTTCCAGAGCGCTTCACCGCGTTCGTAGAAGTACAAGATGATGAAGCGCAATTTATCGACTTGACCCACTTGGCAATGGACCAACTGGTGGAGCAAGCCGGTAATCAAGTCTTGTCGACTGGTGGACACATCCTTTGCGCCCAGTACACCTCGGGCGCAACCGACTTTTTCCTGGTCGCCAGCATGAAGGAGCGCGGTGGTATTCAGCTGGACGAAAACTATGTGCCGAAGGAAATTCAAGAGGTCGATCTCAACAAGGTTCAGCAGGCCGCCAGGATCAACTTGGCTAGCTTCGTGGCCATAAAGGCTATGGCTGCTGCGGCCGCTGCTGCGCCTGAGCAGGATGAGGATGACGCGGAGGATGAAGTGGATTCAACCTACCTGTGCTTCATCAGCCGCGGCCGTGATAGTCAGGCATCTGACTATTTCATTTCTGCACTGGGTTGTGCGAAAGGAGTGGCCTCCGGACGCGCTACCAAAAATGCCATTGATAACGTTGCCCGGTTTTTTCGCGACAACAAAGCGTTAAAAAGCTTTGGTTATAAGGCCAAAGAGGCGGTGATCAAATATCTGGAGGAGCAGTTGGCCGCAGGTAAGTCCGCACGCCTGGACGCCATCTGCCACGTCGCTGTCGCACACGTACCCGCTGACTTAGTGGATGAAATCGTTGGGCTGAAAGACTATTTGAATAGTGAGAAACATAAGGTGCCGGACGACTTTACGGTCAATGCGAAATCGCTGAAAGAGAAGACCCGTATCAAGGGGGACGCTGCTAACTGGTCGTTGCAATTCGAGCGTGGAGCGTTAGGTAAGGATCCGGCCGCAGACGTTTACTATGATGAGGGACGGAAGAAGTTGACCCTGTCCAATCTGACTGCCGAACTGGTTGGTGTGATCGAGAAAGAATTGCTGGCTAGGGCTGGCTAAGAATGTTTTCCAATGTGGTAGCTCTCTACCGTACCCTCGGAGCGCCCACCATTGAGGATGGGGTCATCCGCTATGAGGGGAGGCCAACGCCCGACATTATCGGTGCGTTGCGAATGTGTGATGACCTGCCCGCAGCTTATGGCAAGTTCGAGCATTGCTCTGAAGAAGCTGACTCTCTCGATATTGAGTTTCGCTTGCCATCGAACGAGTCGGGCCGGTTCTACGCGAACTTAGGCGAGTTTGTCGCTCGCAATGGCTCATTGGGCAAGGGCCAATTTCCGAGCAACGTGTACATTGTTGAGCTCAGTTGGGCGGATAGTGATGACACCGAACCTTCGGCGATTAAGGCGCTCAGGCGCGTCTGCCGGATGATCGAGCTGCTTGCACTGCTAGCGATCGGCGTCGACAAAGACAGCAGTCCAGATGGTTATAACCTGTTTTTTGCCTTGCCTCCCGATGGGGCTAAGCCTCCGAGAACTTTTCTGTTGCCTACCCAGGTTGACGTCAAGGTTCTTGACTATGAGCTCAACCACCTGAGTTTGTTGGAAGAAATACTCAATCGAAAAAACGAAAACAAGGCGCACCTCTCCGAACGAAAATTGATGATTCGGATGGCGGTGGCGAGCGTCATCGAGAAGTTTGAGAGCGAGCCGAATCTGTTCTTGGTGATCGTGCGGGAGTGGCGGGAGGTCCTCGCCACGTACCGTGCGAATCTGCAAACCTACGTCTATAGCTTCTCGTTTGAGCGGGCCCGGCGCGAGGTGGCCCAGGCTGAAATCGACTATGGCACTAAGCTTAGTGGAGTACTGGGCGACATCGCGGGCAAGATGCTTGCCCTGCCGATATCGTTAGCGGGTCTGGTCGTGCTGGAGAAAACAACCTCAAAATTCGAAGGTTTTATTCTTGTCCTTGGGCTAGCAGTGGTCTCTGTGGTTCTGCTTGCGATCCTGCACAATCAAATGCTGCAAACAGAGCGCCTGCTACACAGTTTCAATGTCATCTTCGATGATTTTAAGGACAAGATAAAAACCTATCCCCCAAAACTTCAGGGCTTGCTCAGGATCACCATCGACCAGGTCGACAAGCAGGGCCGAACGCTAACCAGGACCTTTCGCTTGCTGAAGGGGCTGTCCTTGCTGCCAATCGTCGGGGCCTTGCTGCTGGCCGCGATAAAATACTGGGATGGTTTCGTATGGCTATTGATGACCATCCTGTCGATCGTGTTTTCCGCGCTCAACGTAGCCCCGAACTTTCTCAGCCCGTAAAGGCTTTGCCTCATTTCTATGGAAAATTTTAAGGTGAAATAGGATTAGTAAGTTCAAACTGTTGAATAATGATCCACGCTGCCTACAATTGATCGAGGAAAAAATTTATGCTCGCAACAAACAGATGGCAGCTGAGCACGCAGCATCCTCAACGGAGCTGGAGCGTGCGGCGGTTTTCATAAAGGCTGCGCTTTGCAGGAAATCTGGCTTATCCCTCGGCCACGTCGTTTTCAATCGCTCAGTGATGAACGTTAAGAGATGAAAACCCACCATTTGAAACTCCTGAGGCCATCACAGTTGGCAGTCAGCAGGAGCTTGCCACGTAGTCTACGTAATGAAGGTCCCGCGTCTTACATTAGCGACGAGAAATCCCAGATGAGCGTTGAACTGAATGAGGAGGATATGCGCTTGGCGCTATTCGGCTCCCCAAAACAATCCGACCCCGTAGTACTCGCAAAGCCGCAGCCGAGTCCAACGTCCCGACTAAACTCTAAACCGCTATCACTGAAGCTGAGGGTGACACTGCACGTTACCAAGGACTTCGAAGGCGACGTGAGCGTGTTCATTTATGATGCGAACACGCTGAGTACTCTTATCGCGGAACAAGAGGCTAAAAAAGAAGCTAAAAAAAAGAAATTCAAATATTTCGATGTGGTCTCGGTCAAACCCATCCAGTAACTATCGTGTCGTTAAAGAGCGTGCTTCATTGCACTGCTCTTGCTCCCTATGCAATACCACTGACCAGCCAGTTGTTTTCTTGCAGACATTCGTTTGCATGTAACTTGACCAGTATGCGCCGTAATAGGGACTGGCTGATAAAGTCCAAAAGCAACAACTCCAGCAGTATTAAAAAATACTCGGTTTTTTGAACAAGCGGATGGGGAACTCCACAACACTACATCCGGAATATTTCCGCTATTGCTATCCCATTTTGGTTAGCGGCCACCGCCTTCCGGGTACAGCTATTACCGCATCCCAACTTGACCGCGGTCACTGCTTGAATCATATAAAGCTGTGTGATGGTCAGATTGGTCAGGTGAGCCAAAAATCTAAACGATCTCGGTTCGACTTCACTGTGACGATGCATCGAGAACTGATTTCAGCTCCTGAGCATGCGCACTTTCAGGTGTGGATTCGTGCTGCTGGTTAAGAGAATTCCTGAGAAAAGCCCTAGTAAAGGTAGAGCCACCCATCGGTTGGGGGCATGCCGCAAAAGTTAATTTTGAAAAAACAGGCGAACATTACAGAATTGTAATTTTTCAATCATCTCCCCGTTATCTTCAAATTGCAACGATACAAGTCGGCGACGATACGGGAGCAGAAACTGCTCCCGTAAACAATAATTCCAGCCGAAGAGCTTTCTAGTTCTGCCGAACCTAAGGAGTGATTAATGGATAACAATACGAAATTTTCGATGGCCGCTTTGGCGTTGGTTGTCAGTTCTGGGCCTTCTATAGTGTTTGCGGAGGAAAAGACTGGGGGGTTTATCGAAGACAGCAGCCTTACCGTGCTCAATCGAAATTTCTACTTCAATCGTGATCATCGTAACGGTCAATCAAGCCCCACGGGCAATGGCTACTCCGAAGCTTGGTCGCATGCGATTATCAGTAAGTTCGAATCCGGGTTTACCCAAGGCACTGTAGGCGTGGGCGTCGACGCTTTCGCGATGATCGGTTTGAAGCTTGATACGGGTGACGGTCGTAACGGCGGTCGTAGTTCATTCGATGTGCTACCTGTCAATGGCGACGGCGAAGCTCGAGATGAATACACGAAAGTCGGTGGCGCGGCAAAAGTTCGCGCTTTTGACACTGTGGTGAAAGTAGGTGATGTATTTCCCGCCAACCCTGTCGTGGCTTCTGGCGACTCAAGGCTTTTACCGGAAAGTTTCCGTGGTGTGACCGCTACCAATACCAGCATCGAAGGGCTGACAGTTCAGGGTGGTCGCCTGCATGCTATGAGTCAACCAGTCTCCAGCAATATGCGCGACAACTTCGCAACCTTCTATGCAGGCCCAGTTAACTCACCTTGGGTCGGCTATTTTGGTGGCGACTACAATGTGAATAAGAATATTATCGTTAGTCTTTACTCCAGTCGTCTCAAAGACGCCTGGAATCAATACTATGCTGGCACCGGGTTGAACTACTCCTTCTCTGATGAGCTTTCCGTATTCGGCGGTGTGAATTACTACAAGGCCGTTGACGAAGGGAAAAAACTGCTGGGCGAGTTCGACAACAATATTTGGAGCGCTAAGGTTGGCGTGAAGTATGGCGCACACTCACTTGCACTTTCTCACCAGCGAAATAATGGTAACGACGACTTCGACTATCTGCGTCAGTCGGATTCCATCTTTCTCGACAACTCAATCCAGTACAGCGACTTCAACTCGCCAAAAGAACGTTCATGGATGGTGCGTTACGACCTCGACATGAGCTCGTATGGTGTACCTGGCTTGTCGTTTATGACACGTTATGGTCGTGGCACCGACGCCGACTACTCCAACGCCAACGCCACATACATGCGGCGCGATGCGGATGGAAACCCGTTGACCGATCAGAAACGTTGGGAGCGCGACATCGAAGTAAAATACGTCGTTCAGACAGGCTCCTTGAAAGATATGTCCTTCCGCTTGCGACAAATGAACACCCGTGCAACCGCGTTTGAGTCTGATTTGGATGAAGTCCGTGTGATCGTTGAGTACCCACTAGCGATTCTGTAATACCTGAACGGGATAATTCGTTCTTCACGAATATCCCGTTTTCGCTAGAAAGATTTCAAAAATGTAATTTTTCAATCATCTTCATGTTAACTTGAATTGCTTATAGTGAGTGGGAGTTAATAGGAATCTAGCTAGCGCATCTGGTTGGAGTCCTATAGACAAGTAGCTAGTATGTGAAAATCTGAAACTCATCGCTGTTCAGTTAAAAGCTCCAAGCTCACCTTTAGAAGCTCCTTTGGAAAAAGGTGAATTTTTAAGACGTCCCTCGGGGCGTCTTTTTTATGACCGTTAAAACACGAGCATATAAAAAACGCCCGATACCTCTAAGTATTGAGGTTAATCGAGCGTTATAAATCCCTCTGACAGCAGCATAGCTGCTAGCCGCCTCGTTTACGACACTCTCCAGCCACAGTGTACCTAATTGTATTTAGCTGTCCTTTTGAATCTTCATAGGTCATTGCGGCGGGCACCACTGCGCAGACTTTTGCAGGCCGCACCACACTGATAACCTTCACAACATCCACCTTCATCCCGTACTCGTATTCTTTCGACACAGGGGCGCTTTTCCCCTGGCTAATTGCATACTGCTCCATGGCTTTAGCATTCGCCACCATCATCTTTTCAAAGGCTTTGTCTCCTCCCCCTTCCGCCAGTACGAGAGAGGATAACGTCAGAGCTCCAGCGAAAGTAATAATACTCATGAACTTCATATTTAGTACCTCATATATTAACTGTTACAAGGATATCAATTCGAACATTGCGATGGCGTGGCGGCTAGGTTACGAATGTGTAATAAAGCCGTAAAAAAAACCGCCGCCGGAAACCGGAAGCGGTTTTTTATACGCAGTACTACTACATTTTACCTGTCTCATCTTTAGCATCACTTGAAACCACGGGAACGCTCTTCCCTTCTCTAGCAACATATGCCTCCATTGCCACATCTCGCGCCGCCATCATTTTTTCGAAGGTTCTGTCCCCCCCACCTTCGGCTAAAGCAACTGAAGAAAGGATTAAAGCACCCGCAAGAGCGCAGATTTGAGCAATTTTCATACTGACACCTCATATAGTTAACGCTAGTAGGGTATCAATTCGAACCTATCAACACGGTGGCGCCAAGATTACAGATTCGTTATGTAGCTCACATAAAAAAGCCCACTATCGAATCTCGATAGTGGGCTTTTAAAACTAAAGAATTATACGGCTTCTATTTTATCGTCTTCGTCTTCGGCTTCTTCCTCGTCTCGGCGGTGCGCCCATTGATAAAGCGCAGGCAATATCAGCAGGGTCAACGCAGTTGAGGATAGGATGCCCCCGATCACCACGGTAGCCAGGGGTCTCTGGACCTCTGCCCCCGTTCCGGTGGCCAGTGCCATCGGAATAAAGCCAAGAGAGGCCACCAGAGCTGTCATCAACACTGGGCGCAAACGGGTAAGAGCCCCTTCATTGATTGCGGAACTCAACGAATGTCCTTCCTCCCGAAGATTGCGGATGAACGCAATCATCACCAGACCATTCAGCACCGCCACGCCCGACAACGCGATGAAACCAACACCTGCCGAGATCGACAGCGGGATGTCTCGGAGCCATAAAGCCATGACTCCCCCCGTCAATGCGAATGGAATACCGGTGAACACCAATAGGCCATCCTTGAGGTTGTTGAACATCATGAACAAGAGTGCGAACACCAAGAGCAGGGCCACCGGGACTACAATCTGTAGTCGCTTGGCAGCGGATTGGAGCTGCTCGAACTGTCCTCCCCAGTTGGTCCAGTAACCGGCCGGGATCTGCACTTCTTTATCAATGGCGCTACTGGCCTCCTGTACAAATGAGCCGATATCACGCCCACGCACGTTGGCGCTGACGATCACCAGACGTTTGCCGTTTTCACGACTGACCTGGTTAGGTCCCAACACTAGATCGAGGCTAGCCACCTCTGAAAGAGCAATAAACCCGATCTGATCGGCATTGGTGTTAAGCAGCGCCGGTACCGGGATTAGCAGTGTGGACAATCCCTCGAGATCCTTACGCATGGCGTCGGATAAACGCACCACCATGTCGAATCGGCGGTCTCCCTCATACATCGTACCGGCTTGACGACCACCGACCGCCACCGCAATGGTGTCTTGTACGTCGCCAACGTTCAGTCCGTAACGGGCGGCTTTGTCACGGTCGATGTTGATGGTCAGTACCGGCAGTCCCGACGTTTGCTCGACTTTGACCTCGGAGGCACCATTGATCTTCTGCATGGACGCGGCAATTTTTGCAGCGGTGCTGTTAAGCACCGCCATGTCATCACCGAAGACCTTGACCGCCACATCACTGCGCACGCCTGAAATCAGCTCGTTAAAACGCAATTGAATAGGCTGAGAAAGCTCATAGTTGCTTCCGGGCATTCCGGCTGTAGCTTTTTGGATATCAGCTACCAACGCCTCTCTGGATTTATTCGGATCAGGCCATTGATTCTTCGGCTTGAGCATCACGTAGCTGTCAGAGATGTTTGGTGGCATTGGGTCTGAGGCAATTTCTGCTGTACCAGTACGAGCAAACATCCGCTTGACCTCCGGTACCTTTGCTAACACAAGTCTTTCCAGACGTTGCTGCATTTCTACCGATTGCGTCAGGCTGGTACCTGGTACACGCAGTGCTTGTAACGCGAAATCCCCTTCACTGAGGCTCGGCACAAACTCGCTGCCCATTCGACTGGCGACCACACCGCACACCGCGATAACGGCTAGTGCTATGGCGAATGCCATTGATCGATGGCCCATGACCCATTCTAGCGCTGGCGCATACACCCGACGGGCGCCACGCATGATGATGTTCTCTTCTTCCTTGACCTTACCGGTGACGAACATCGCAATCGCCGCCGGGACAAAGGTCACCGACAACAGCATCGCGCCGAGCAAGGCAATCACCACAGTAAACGCCATCGGGTGAAACATTTTTCCTTCGACGCCGGTGAGGGCAAAAATCGGTAGGTACACGACCATGATGATCAACTGGCCGAAAATCAGCGGTCGGCGTGCTTCCTTGGCCGCCGCGAACACTTCGTGAAAGCGTTCGGAGCGGGTGAGGATGCGTCCGTGGTGTTGCTGTGCATGGGCCAGACGACGGATGGCGTTTTCGACAATGACCACCGCGCCATCAACGATGATGCCAAAGTCCAACGCTCCGAGGCTCATCAGGTTGGCGCTGACCTTGTTGGTGAACATGCCAGTGAATGTGAATAGCATCGCGAGCGGGATCACCATGGCAGTGATCAGAGCGGCGCGAATGTTGCCAAGGAACAGGAACAGAATCGCGATTACCAGAATCGCACCTTCAATCAAGTTCTTCTTAACGGTGGCAATCGCCTTGTCCACCAAATTGGTACGGTCATAGACGGTGACTGCCACCACCCCTTTTGGCAGTGAGCGGTTGATTTGCTCAAGCTTGCTGGCAACGGCCTGGGCCACGGTGCGGCTGTTCTCACCGATCAGCATGAACACTGTGCCGAGCACCACTTCACGACCGTTTTCGGTCGCGGCCCCCGTGCGCAATTCACGGCCGATGTCCACGGTTGCGACGTTCTTGACGCGGATGGGCGTACCGTCGACGTTGGCCATGACGATATTGGCGATATCGTCGGTGGTCGCTACTTGGCCGGGTGCGCGAATCAGTAACTGTTCGCCACTGTGTTCGATGTAACCGGCACCGACGTTAGCGTTGTTGCGCTCCAGCGCTGTAACAAGGTCAGTCAGCGTAAGCTTGTAAGCCGCCAAGCGTTTTGGATCAGGCGCAATCTGGTACTCCTTGGCGAACCCGCCAATGGTATTGATTTCGGCGACCCCGGGAACATTGCGCAGCTGAGGTTTTATGATCCAGTCTTGGATCACCCTCAGGTCGGTCGGCGTATAGGGGTTGCCGTCCTCCTTGACAGCACCTTCTTCAGCCTCGACCGTCCACAGGAAAATTTCACCCAGACCGGTTGAGATCGGCCCCATGACGGCTTCCACACCCTCGGGCAGTTGCTCCTTGGCCACCTGCAACCGTTCGTTGACCAATTGTCGGGCGAAGAACAGGTCAGTGCCTTCCTTGAAGATCACTGTGACTTGCGACAAACCCGAGCGTGACAGCGAGCGAGTTTGTTCTAGAGCCGGCAAACCAGCCATTGCAGTTTCGATGGGGAACGTGATGCGCTGCTCGGTTTCCAGTGGTGAAAAACCTGCTGCCCCTGTGTTGATTTGCACCTGGACGTTGGTGATATCGGGAACGGCGTCGATCGGCAGCTTCTGGTAGCTGGCTATACCGAGGCCGGCCATGAGGAGAACCGCGAGCAGCACGATGATGCGCTGCTCGATGGCAAATTGGATCAGGCGTTCGAACATGAGAACCTTCTCGTGGAAGTGGCGGATCAGTGGGCGTGTTCAGCCGAGGCTTTACCCAGTTCTGATTTCAGAATGAAACTGCCGGCAGCGGCGACTTGAACACCGGGCTCCAGGCCCTCCGTGATCTCGACCAGACCCGCCGAACGGCCACCTGTCTCCACTGGCTGAGCTTTAAACCCGTCGTCCGTTCGAACGAAAACAGTTTGCTTGTCCTCGACCGTCTGGATAGCCGCTTCTGGTACTGCGACCTTTGTTTGCCGAGTATCAGTGTCAACCTGCACGGTCACGAATAGCCCGGGACGCCATGCACCTTGTGGATTGGCCAAGGTCACGCGGACCGTGGCTGTACGAGTTTGCTCGCCCAACAAACTGCCGACATAGGCCACGGTTCCAGTGACTTCGGCATTCAGTTCCGGCGCACTGACCGTGACCGACTTGCCCACCAGTACCTTGTTTAAATCCTTTGGCGAGACACCAAAGGTCACCCACACACGCGACAAGTCGGAGAGGGTGAAGGCATTAGTGGTTTCGCTGACAACCTCACCGAGGCCCAAGTGTTTCTCAACGACAACCCCGTCAAACGGCGCACGCAATTCATATCGGTTACCCCCGCTGGTGACCGAGCTGCCACTGAGTACGCTGATTTTTTGTCGAGCATTGCTGAGGGCGATTTCGGCTTCTTGCAAAGCCTGGCGGGCTTGCAGGAAATCCTGTTCGGCAGAGATTTTGTCCTGCCATAACTGTCGCTCTCGCTCGTAGGTAGTACGGGCCAACTCAAGACGACGTTGCGCCGCGGCTTGTTCACTACGCTGATCAGAAATTTGTTGGCTGGCGATCACGGCCAGCAACTGGCCTTTTTTCACCGGTTGACCAAGATTGACATGGACCGACTCGACGACACCGGGTACGCGGGGCACCACATGCGCAGTGCGGTCTTCATCAAAACGGATTTCTCCAGGAAAGGGCAATGAAAGGCTAATACTCTGCGCCTTGGCTTCGACCAACTGGATGCCGGCTGAGCTGATCTGCTCTTCGCTCAGAGTCAAGTGACCTTCTTCCGCTTCGCCTTCGGCGTGTTCGCCCTCGGCCGATTTCTTGCCAGTAGTTTCATCGCCGTGATCGTCATGGCCTTTGCCCTCCTGAGCCTGAGCCTGAGCTTCGGCTGAGGGCACCGATGGGCTGCCCATCCACAACGAGCCGATGCCTATACCCACCGTCAAGGTCAGTGCAGTGACGAGAATTAGTTTTTTATCCATGGAAACTCCCTGCGCAGCCCAGTCGGCAGTCACGGATTACCGTGGTATTGCGATGCTGAGCAGCGGTAAAAAAAGCGTTATATGAAATTCACGGAGTACGAGTGAGAAGGGCGACATCTCCGAAAATTCGCTCGATGCGCACCCAGGCGTCTGTCGCCTCGGCGATAGCCTGGATGTATTGCGTGCGGGCGCTAATCAAGGTGCGCTGAGCATCGAGTACGTCGAGGAAGTTAAACTTGCCCATTTCGAAACCTCGGGTAGCGGTGTCGACGGCACTTTGCGCGGCAGGCAGGATGGTTTGATTGAACGACGCGACTTCAGTGTTAGCCGTCATCCACTGATCCAGGGTGGTCTGGATTTCTGTGCGCAGGCGTAACTCACTGGCGTTACGAAGGTCGCGGGCTTGATCGGTACGGCGGGCAGCGGCTAGTACGTTGCCCTGGTTACGGTTAAACAATGGGATGGGCATAGACAGCCCCACAACATTCACCCGCTCGCGCTCGCGCTCGTCGTATTGGCTCCCGATACTCACGGTGAGGTCGGGAATTCGCTGAGCCTTCTCCAGGCCAAGGGAGGCTTCCCGCTGATCTATTTGCAGTTTTGCCAATCGTAGCTCCGCGGTTTCACCTATGCGATTAAGCAGCAGTGACGAATCCGGTACGGTTGGCATCGACCGGCCTGGATCACCCACAGACACGAATGCAGGCAAAGGCGCGCCCATGACCTGAGCGAGTCGCTGGTAGGCACTGGCCTCATCCCGCTCAGCCCGCCTCAGCTCCAGACGCACTTCTGATAGCTGAACCTCTGCGCGAGTACCTTCAACGGGTGAGGATTTACCACTCTTGATGCGACCTTGAGCTACACGCAAACCGCGCTCGGCGAGCTCAAGTGATTGACGTGATAACAGCAGCCTTTGCTGAGCCGTCGAGGAGCTGTAAAACGCCTGAATGACATCGGCACGCAGAACATTGCGTTTGCGTTCCAATTCAATCCCGGCCGCGTCTTGAGCTCGACTGGCCACCTCGATCCTAGCCCCGCGCTTACCGCCAAGCTCGATCGGCTGGTTGATCATTACCGTCGTAGTGCGCGAGTTTCGCCGAGTATCTTCAGCCTCCCAGGAAACCTCAGGGTTAGGGATCAACCCTGCCTGCTGTCGCTCTCCCTGAGCAATACCAGTCTCCCATTGAGCGGCCGCCAGATCAGGGTTATTGGCAAAAGCAGTTTCAAGCGCCTGATCCATTGTGAGCATTTGAGCGGTCGCCGCAAACAAAGGACTAGTAAAAAGCGCAAGGATCGAAATGAGACCTGCTCTTAGCATGGTCTTATGCGTGATTGGGTGAGCAATAAACTTTCTACACCGAAGTAATTCCATCATTCCTTAAACCTTTAAAACAAAAAGAATTTCCCATGAGGCAAATGTAATTCTCCGCACCTATCAACAAGGTGACTGAAAAATTACAAATACGTTATCCAGCGGAAAAACCTCAATTAATGCATTAGGATGAAGTCAATAAGTGCTCGCGCCAAGAAACAACCCGAAACAAAAAAGGGGCGCCGAACCTAATACTTTGGGAGGTAAAGGAAACATGACGAACCTTGCAAAGCTTTAAAAAGACCATATTGCGAATAAAATTAAAGATGTAGCCAGAATCGAAACGTTTATACAGATTAATAATGC
Source organism: Pseudomonas sp. PS02303 (assembly GCF_029959925.1). NCBI lineage: Bacteria > Pseudomonadati > Pseudomonadota > Gammaproteobacteria > Pseudomonadales > Pseudomonadaceae > Pseudomonas > Pseudomonas sp. PS02303. The sequence goes on along the minus strand of NZ_JASCOM010000045.1, from coordinate 21,504 downwards.
CCTTAAACCATGTTTAACGAGCATCAAATCATTCCGATACATTTACCAGAGGGTGAAATCCTATGCGAATCCTTGTGATAGAGGACGAGCTGAAGACTGCTGAGTACTTACATCAAGGCCTGACTGAAAGTGGCTATATTGTAGACTGCGCATCGACCGGGGCTGATGGACTCCATCTAGCACGTCAGCAAGCTTATGATCTGGTAATACTAGACGTAAATCTACCTGAAATTGACGGTTGGGACGTTCTTGAAAATATTCGGCAGACTAGTAGCACTCGGGTAATGATGCTGACTGCAAGAGGGCGTCTGGCAGACAAAATCAAAGGATTGGATTTGGGAGCCGATGATTACCTGGTCAAGCCATTTGAATTCCCTGAGTTGCTTGCAAGAGTACGCACTTTAATGCGTCGCAGCGAACATATTCCAGTTCCGGAGGTATTAAAAGTCGCTGACCTTGAACTTGATCAAGGCAGACATCGCGCATTCCGCGGAAAGCAACGCATAGATCTGACGACAAAGGAGTTCGCGCTGCTTCATCTGTTGATGCGTCAATCAGGAGAGGTGTTATCTCGCACTCAAATTATCTCTTTAGTGTGGGATATGAACTTTGACTGCGACACAAACGTTGTCGAAGTTTCGATACGAAGATTGAGAGCAAAAATAGATGATCCATTTGAAACAAAATTAATACATACCCTTCGTGGCGTAGGCTATGTATTGGAGGCGAGGAAATGAAACCGGTCAGCCTATCGATGCGGCTGGGGTTGACAGTTAGCATTATGGGAGCGGTACTAGTAGTGCTTTTAGCGATACTAGCTTTTTTAGCGCTTACTCACGAACTTGATTCGCGCGCAAAAAATAGCTTAGAGAAGAAGATGAGTCAGATTGAGCACAGTCTACTGATGGATATTAGTACCCGCGACATGAGTTTAAAACCACACGTGCTATTAGATCAAGTGCTGGGACACGACAATCTTAACCTGACCATCTTTGATGATGACAACATGAGTGAACCTCTGCTGAGTTTTGGAGCAGATATACCTGAAGTATCTACGAATCAAGCCGGAACAGCCGCCAGTAATAAGCTGTCGTACTATTCCCCAGCCGAAGAGTCCGGAATCCACATCCTCACCGCCTCTAAGCTCATGAAATTAAAGGATGGTGAGTTCGTATCGGTCCTACTGTCTATTGATCGCTCGAATGATGAAACGCTATTGAGCGCCTACCTGAGTTCGACCATTGTAGCGGTTCCACTGTTGCTGATTCTGATTGGTATCAGCGCCTGGGCTATTGTGCAACGTGGCTTATCCCCCCTTCGGGAATTCCGGAAAGTTGCAGCAATGGTGTCGGCCCAGGATTTAAGTCATCGACTCTCAGTTGTCAAGATGCCCCAAGAACTCAGTGAGCTTGCTCACGGTATAAACTTCATGCTGCACCGTCTTGACGGCGGAGTTCAACAACTATCGCAATTCTCTGATGACTTGGCGCATGAGCTGCGGTCACCGATTACGAACCTTATGGGGAAAGCTCAGGTAACACTTTCTCGAGAACGCCCGGCAAAAGAGTACAAGGCTGTTTTAGAGTCATGCACCGAGGAACTAGGACGAGTCACCAGAATTGTTTCAGACATGCTTTTCTTGGCCCAAGTTAGTCATCCGGCCGCACTCGTGCCGTTTGAAAGCATTTTACTAGAGGATGAAGCCCTAAAAGTCATCGACCTTTTTTCGCTATCGGCTGAGGAAAAGAGCGTTGGTATAACTGTCAGCGGATGGGGTAAAGTTTTAGGTGATCGGCTCATGATTCAACGGGCTATTTCCAATCTTTTATCAAATGCCATTCGTCACTGCCCAGCAGGGCAGTCCATTGCTATAGCGATTGAAACGCAATCTGAAAAAGTCTCCCTATCAATAAGCAATCCTGGGGTAGGAATTGAGCACCAGCACTTGTTTCACATTTTCGATCGCTTCTATCGTGTGGATAACAGTCGCTCACGAGCTGAAGGTGGTACTGGATTAGGGTTGGCCATTGTCCGATCCATCATGAGCCTGCACCAGGGAATGGCAGAGGTCCAAAGTATGCCGGGCCATCTGACAGTTTTTCAACTTACATTTCCAAAATATAATGCACAAAGCAACTTAAAAGCCCAAAAACAAAAGTAGTGATTTTAGTAAAGCCGTAACTAAAATCACGATAAACAATAGTCCAAAAACGCGAATCCGAAAATGCATAGAGCATAGATAGCGCGGGGTACTTAAAAATCGCAAAGCGAGATCAACTCCCCTTGGTACATCCTGCCAGTCTCCCCAAAAAATGCGTGCAGCATTAAATTGACTATCTGCGCCGTAACACTTCGAAACGATTCCCCATAGATATCAGCCGAGCGGAGCTTGGCTTCTGGCTGAAATAAATGTACGGGAGTCGCGCATTAACATGCCTGCGACATATAGTCGCAAATACTTTTATCGTAAAATGTCCTCCTCCTGTTGACCCTGTAGCAGCTTCAGGCTTGATACTGATCACTTGAGCAATGCGCGGTTTTGAGATTTTTATGATCGAATAGTTCTACATCATTTCTTAGTCGGGCACTTAAATAAACTTCGAAATTTTATTATTCAATTCATATTACATAGGGCGGCACTACCATGCGAATGCTTGTAGTTGAGGATGAGCTTAAAACTGCCGAATACCTGCATCAGGGTTTGACTGAAAGCGGCTATATAGTAGACCGCGCGGCGAATGGTACGGATGGACTTCACCTTGCGCGTCAACAAACCTACGACTTGGTAATACTTGACGTCGATCTACCACAACTTGATGGCTGGGGTGTGCTCGAGCGACTGCGCCAAAGCAGTAACACCCGGGTCATGATGCTAACCGCTCGCGGGCGCCTGGCGGACAAGATCCGCGGCCTGGACCTGGGTGCCGATGACTATCTGGTCAAGCCATTCGAATTTCCGGAACTGTTGGCCCGGGTACGAACTTTAATGCGTCGCAGCGAACAAGTTTCCGTCCCTGAGGTCTTGAAAGTCGCCGATCTGGAACTCGACCAGGGCCGCCATAGGGCCTTCCGGGGCGAGCAGCGTATCGACCTGACGACCAAGGAATTTGCTTTGCTGCACCTTTTGATGCGCCAGTCGGGTGAGGTGCTTTCCCGCACTCAGATCATTTCATTGGTCTGGGACATGAACTTCGACTGCGACACCAATGTGGTCGAGGTTTCAATCCGCCGCCTGAGGGCCAAGATTGATGATCCTTTTGACAAGAAGCTAATCCATACCCTGCGCGGCGTTGGCTATGTACTGGAGGCCCGGGAATGAAGTCGGCAAGCCTGTCGATGCGGCTGGGTTTGGCGGTGAGTATCATGGGCGCATTGTTGGTGTTATTTCTGGCGGTTCTTGCGTTCCTCGCGCTAACGCATGAGTTAGATAAACTGTCAAAAGACAACTTGAGCGAGAAAATGCGGCAAATCGAGCACAGTCTTTCGCTGTATGAAAAACCTGTCGACATCAACATTAAACCGCACGTTTTGCTGGATCAGGTGATGGGGCATGACCACCTCAACCTTACCATTTATGACCTGATAAATATGAGGACGCCGCTCTTGAAGTCAGGCTTTGGCTTGACGGACCCCAGGGCGGAGTTGAAGGCGGCAGGGGCTGCCACCGACAAGGTGTCGTACTCCCGAAGCACCGATGATCAGGGCCGGCACTTCCTGACTGCATCCAGACTGATCCGCTTGCCGAACGGTACGAATGTCGCCGTATTGCTGTCGCTTGATTGCGCCAACGATGAAGCGCTGCTCAGCACATATCTAAGCTCGACGATCATGGCCTTGCCGTTGCTGCTGCTACTTATCGGCCTCAGTGCCTGGGCAGTGGTAAAACGGGGGCTCGCGCCGCTGCGGGAGTTTCGCAAGGTGGCCGCCATGATCTCTGCTCAGGACCTCAGCCATCGACTCTCGGTGGTCAAGATGCCGCAGGAGCTCAGCGAACTGGCCCATGGCATCAACTTCATGCTGCACCGACTAGACAGCGATGTTCAGCAGTTGTCGCAGTTCTCCGATGACTTGGCCCACGAACTACGAGCACCCATTTCCAACCTGATGGGCAAAGCCCAGGTGACGTTGTCCCGGGAGAGGCCGGCCGAGGAGTACAAAGCGGTTTTGGAGTCCTCCACCGAAGAGCTTGGGCGCGTAGCCCGGATTGTCTCGGACATGCTTTTCCTGGCACAGGTCAGTCATCCCGCTGCGCTGGTCCCGTTTGAGACCATTGCTCTGGAGGATGAAGCCTTGAAGGTCATCAATCTGTTTTCACTGTCGGCGGAAGATAAACAGATCAGCGTGAGCGTTACTGGCAGGGGGTCGACCATTGGTGATCGGTTGATGATTCAGCGGGCAATTTCCAACCTGATGTCCAATGCAATCCGCCATTGCCCAGTAGGCCAAGCCATCACAATCACCATCGAAGTCCATGCCACAGAAGTCTCGCTACATGTAGCCAACCGAGGCGCAGGTATTGAACCTCAACACCTACCGCACTTATTCGATCGCTTTTATCGAGTTGACACTCATCATTCGCGCGCTGGAGGAAGTACCGGGCTTGGTTTAGCCATTGTGAAATCAATCATGAGTTTGCATCAGGGAGTCGCAGAAGTTAATAGCCGCCCGGGTAAGATCACGACCTTCAAGCTGGGTTTTCCAAACATCCATGGACACACCAACTGGTGATACCAACCATTGAAAAAACAGCCCTTATTCACGTCATTCGTTCATTCGTGCGTGTTACGACACACACCAATAATTTGGTATTCAATAGTGTGAAGCTTTCCAGCTGAGTCCTCATAGGTCATTCGAAAAGGTACAATGTTGCAAGAGCGAATTGGTGGGGTCATACTCACCACTTTTGCGATATCAAACTTCATTCTATAGTGATATTTCTGAATTTCCGGAGCGGTCTTGCCTTTTTGCGCAGCGTAGGCGGCCATTGCTTTCTGATTTGCTTCCATGGCGTTGACAACGTTGCGATCACCACGGCTTTCAGCGAATTCTATCGAAGGCAATGATTGCGTCAGTGCAACAATACTTAGTTTTAACAGACTCATAGCAGAGTCTCTTTGAAGTAGTTACAAAGCTGTTAAACTTAAGTACGTTAACGAGGTAAATCTTTATTAATTGTCTAATGAGAATTACTTATTTGTAATTTCCAACCGTTATCCTCACAAGCTCAGTGAAGTAACATAATCAGCCAAGCACAGTGCTTCCCCACCCCGAAGACGATTTTCGTAATCTAATAGAACTGTGATTTTAGAGTGGCATTTGTGTGTTCTGTTTATAAAGTTGTTGCCGATTATTTCACATAACTTCAAAATTCGAGGGATTAAGAGGGCTCATTGATCACGCTTTTCGAGAACATATCCAACACCGCGCAAGGTATGGATTAGCTTGTTGTTGAAAGGATCATCAATCTTGGCCCGAAGCCTTCTCATCGACACTTCAACAACATTGGTGTCGCAATCAGCACTCCGCCCCCAGACAGAGGACATGATTTGCGTGCGCGACAGCGCCGTACCAGTCTGGCGCATCAAGAGGTATAGCAGGGCGAACTCCTTGGTGGTCAGCTCAATCCGCTGCTCGCCTCGGAAGGTCCGGTGTCTACCAAGATCGAGTTCCAGGTCCCCGACACACAGCACGTCGGGCAATGCCGACAATACAGCGCGACGCATCAGAGTGCGTACTCGGGCCAGCAGCTCTGGAAACTCAATTGGTTTGACCATGTAATCGTCCGCGCCTAGGTCGAAACCCTTGATTTTTTCCTCCAGACTACCTTTAACGGTAAGTATCATGATGGGCGAAATAGTGACCTTGCGAATACTTACAAGTAGGCCCCAATCGTCACGTTGCGGTAGGTTTGCGTCAAGCACTACAAGATCATAAGCCTGTTGGCAGACCAAGCGTAAGCCATCGATTCCGCTGGCGACGCAATCAACGATAAATCCGCTTTCGGTCAGCCCCTGGTGCAAATAATGGGCAGTTTTCGGCTCGTCTTCTATTATCAAAATACGCATTTTTCATAAAGTCTCGACACTAAATAATAAATCATCCTTACACACGTATAGAAAATTTTATTTACCGATAAACTTCAACATATTTGCGTTGTACGATTTTAGTCAGTAAGGAGCTATTGCGCGCTGTTGTGGCTCCGTTATGTTATCGACGTCAAACATACAAATATACAAATATACAAATATACAAATATACAAATATGCAAATATACAAACATACAAACATACAAACATACAAACATACAAACATACAAACATACAAACCTACACACTAAGTAGATCTTAGACTAATTGTCCGCGGCAGAGGGGGGATAACAAATTTGTAATTCTTCTGTCACCCTTCTGATAACTGTTCAGCAGTACATTGAGCCTGCAAAAAATCTATGCGTCATAGGATCCTGCGGTCGTGTCGACTTCTGATCGAATTCAGCCGGCAGAAATCGATCAGAAGTCTTTTAGACCATCAAATATTTATGAGTTAACAAAGAAACTGCGCACTTTGGGGGCGTAAATCTCGTTATGCCATCTCGCATTAGAAAAATGTTGTGGGCGGCTGGCCCACCGTCTCGTGTTTCGTCGTTGATGACGGCGTTGCTTCGGGCAACCCACGCCGAGGCTGTGACCAAACCTCAAATAGCATTGACCAATAACCCAAGCCTCGCAGATGCACAGTGGGAAATCCAAACTGCCCAAGCCGGGCAGCAACAGACTGATTTGATCCCCAATCCAGTACTAATAATAGATGCCCAAGCCTTCCGCGAAAATTCGAACACTACCAACGTTAAGCTCCGCCGGACACCGAAAAGGTGCCGCAAAAGTCACGCATGGATTGAGGTCGCATCTAAGAGTAAAGGCATAGTGGCGCTGGAGTCTAAACACTGCCGTAATGACTTGCGCCCCGATGATCGAAGTTTTTTACGGCGTCATGCTTGCACAGCAAGGTCTGATTTCAGCTCAGAGTTCGCACTGTCTGGCGGAACGATGACCAGCATCCGGAAGCGGTTGAACCTGGTGGGCGCTTCAACGCCGATTTTGTTTTTCGGCCGCAAACTAAAAAGCATTTCGTCGGAGGCTAGCCGCACCTATCAGTCTCGTGATATGCACAACGTCGCCGAACCGCGCCTGCGGTACGAAATCCATCTTGCTGTAGACAAGCGCTCGATGGCCCACAGAGAAAAGAAGTTCTTCAGTCAAGTGATCCTTCCCGCCGCACGAAGCGCCAAGGACTCCAACACTAATTTCTTTGAAATATCCAACCGCAAGTTTACGGGTGTTCTGGGCCCTCTGCGCACCCGTATCCAATACCTCGCTTCAGCACAACTACTGGCGTTCAAGGACGAATCGAGCGGATCTACAGCCACGTCACTTACTTGGGGTGCTACCTCATGAAAAAGATTTTCATCAGCGTGGGGTGTCTGGCGGTTTGGCTAGTCGCAGATCGCCAACTAGCTGACGAGAACGTTCAGGGTCACTGGTGCATCCACGAGTTGCACCGCGCTATTGGCGATTTTTTCTTACCTAAAATGTAGTGACACTCCAGTGGCAGTTCGCGCCTGGATACGTCGAGATTTTCCGGAGTACCCATGAATAACAAAGTACCAATTCGCAGTTGGGAAATCACACTCGGCAGCAATCAGTTAATTCTTGCAGTTTCGACTTGGCTTCTATTGTTTAGTAACTGGCCATTTTGGCGTGCTGTCTGGCAAGGCGTGGGAGGCCTACAAGACGGAAACACCATATTCGTGCTTAGCCTGCCTTGGTTCGTGTTGATTTGGCTCTACGTATTACTCAGCGTGATGGCTTGGGGACGATTGATAAAACCTGTGCTAGCTATCGTGTTGCTGGTTGCGGCAGCAACGAGTTACTTTATGAATAGCTATGGCATAGTAATTGATTACAGCATGCTAACGAATGTGATGCAGACGGACAGCTCCGAAGCCACGGAGCTGTTGAACTCGGATCTACTGCTGTGGATGCTGGGCTTTGGTGTTATGCCGGTGCTGGTTATCACTCGAGTCCGTTTGATTCAAAGATCGTGGTCCCGCGCACTTGCTCATCGATTCATGGGGGTGGCGGTAGCGCTCACCTGCTTGGCGATCGTCGTATTTACGCTTTATCAATCCTATGCATCGCTGATGCGTAATCATCGCGAACTCAGGTTGATGTTGGTTCCGTCGAATGTGGTTTCGGCAATTCATGGGTACACGCGTCGCCAGCTAGCAGTTCCCGCCGAATTAAAAACCATTGGTGCTGATGCCCGCCGTGAAGAAGCTACTGCTGGTGTACGCAAACCACGGCTAACGGTACTGATGGTGGGTGAAACCGCCAGGTCCGCGAATTTCTCCCTCAATGGCTATTCCCGGGATACCAATCCGGAATTGGCCAGTCGTGGTGTCTTAAGTTTTACCAATGTCAGCTCATGTGGAACAGCTACGGCCGTTTCCTTACCCTGCATGTTTCTGGATGTGGGTAAAGAAGGCTACAAAGACGGTATGGCGTTGCGCAGAGAAGGACTATTAGACGTGTTGCAGCGGGCCGGCGTATCGGTCCTGTGGAGAGACAATAATTCGGGTTGCAAAGGCATTTGCGACCGAGTACCAAATGAAAAATTGAACAATCAGAAATCGACGGGATTATGTAGAGCTGACGAGTGTTACGACGAAGTCTTATTGCAAGATTTACAAGCCTACTTGGATCAACAGCAGCGGGATTCAATCGTGGTGCTACACATGAAAGGCAGTCACGGCCCATCCTATTCCAAGCGCTATCCACCGGCGTTCGAACGATTCGGTCCCGTTTGCGATAATAATCAACTTGAACGTTGTACGCGCGAAAGCATTGTCAGTGCCTATGATAACAGCCTCGGTTATACGGACTATGTACTTGGGCAAACGATCGACCTGCTAAAGCGTAACGCTGAGCGTTTTGATACGGCGATGCTTTATGTCTCTGATCACGGTGAGTCCCTCGGCGAGAATGGGCTTTACTTGCACGGACTTCCTTATGCCATGGCTCCCAGCGAGCAGACTAGTATCCCCATGGTAATCTGGATCTCCAAAAACATGCAGTCGCGTCAAACCCTCGACTCCCAATGTTTGAAGGATCAGCGAGACGTATCACTGTCCCATGACAACTTATTCCATTCTATATTGGGGTTGATGGGTATTCAAACTACAGCATATCGCCCAGAGCTTGATCTGTTCAGTACCTGCCAGTCCAAAGCGTCAACACCGTTAAAGCTCGCGCAGACATTTGAGCGTCAATCAATGAAAACACCGAAATAAGTGGAGCTGCGAGAAAGATCTAAAATGACCCTATAGTATGAGCATACTTTGATTAGAAGCCATGCAACTAAATACTAATCGTTGCATGGCGCCACTTCTAACTCTTCCTAAAAATCGGCATCCGGGTGAGCTTTTTTTAAGACTATTTAGTCAGCCACATCAAGCATCAAAAAAGCTGCAAAATTCTGCCGAGCTATTTTCTCAATACATTCACCCTGCACGTATAGATAAAATGTATAATTCAGGTGTTTAATTACAGTTTGGTTCGTTAGTGAATGTGCGTGAAACATCGACCGCGCCCAAGACCCCCAAAGTTTTGCGACCAATCAATACGGGGTAGTTCATGTCGCCTCGATCCTTCAGTGAAAACTCTTCCTTATAAATTTTATCACCTATGCACATCGTCATCATGACTACTGGACGATGTTCAGCGCCACCGGCGCCTCGAACCTTTACATTTCTTTCGACGCGTCGCTCGAAGAGTGCGTTACTCACCTTCTTAGTTTTTGTGTCTTTTACTTTAACGTTGAAACGAACCCATTCCTCTCCATTTTTACGGAATCGTTCTAAGTCTTTCGCATCCATCGAGGATGTAAGAGCCCCTGTATCTAACTTTACTTTCACAGCAATATTTTCTGGTAAAAGTATTCCTTCCTCAATCCACCCGTATACCCTTTCTGGATTAGCAGGTGTTGAAAAAGCTGGCTGCGCAACAAAAGCCAAAAACAAAGCCAGCCCAGAATAACTTAAAATATTTCTGACCATTTTAATCGACCCTTTTGATCTGTATCACGACGTATAAACGTTCATCCAGCTTAAATAAATACCACGACTCAGTTAGTGGACCATACCCTCATGATCGTCAGCCAGTTGATCGTGAAAATCAGATCCTTCCATTTGGACGGTAGTATGGCTGATGTGGAACTTATCACTCATAAGGCTGGTTACTTCAGCCAAGATAGCTTGCTCGCTGCGGGAAGCCGAGTCAGCGACAAGATGGACGCTCATAACACTTTTACCACTGGTCAAAGCCCAGATATGCAAATCGTGGATATTCTTGACCCCCTCAATGCCATAAAGCGTTGCCTCTACCTTCTCAATATCGATGCCCTCTGGAACCCCTTGCAGCAATATGTTCATGCTTTCCTTGAGCAATGACCAAGTCCTGGGCAGCACCCAGAACCCGATGCCAGCCGCGACAAGTGAATCAACCCAAGTCCAGCCGGTGAAACGGATCAAAAGAGCTGCGATGATGACGCCAATAGACCCCACCATATCGCTCCAGACCTCTAAATAAGCGCCCTTCACATTGAGGCTTTCCCCACTGGCAGCACTCAGTAGGCGCATTGAAACAAGGTTGACGATGAGCCCGAACACCGCAATGACCAACATGCCAGTCGACTGGATTTCCGCCGGGACTTTAAGTCGCAGATACGCTTCATAAACGATGTACATAGCGACTAAAAACAGCAAGACCGCATTGAAGGTGGCTGCAAGTATTTCAAATCGTGCGTACCCGAAGGTCCGCTTCCTATCCGCAGAGCGTTTGGCTATATGAATAGCGACCAAGGATATCGCCAAAGCCGCAACGTCCGTCAGCATGTGGGCCGCGTCGGATAATAAGGCCAGGCTGCCGGTGACAAAAGCTCCAATGACCTCCGCGACCATAAAGCTTGTCGTCAGGGTGAGTGCGATCCACAGCAACTTTTCGTGACCGGCGCGTACTTGGCCGTGACTGTGTCCTGAACTCATAACCTTTTCCTCAAACGCCGCTCGCTGAAACTCCAACCACCCAGGTAGCACCCTTGCTACGAGTCGATTGCAGGATATAAAGACCAGCTAATACCCAAAACCGTTCCATCTCATGAAACACCCTATTTCAGAATTGGTGCTGGTTCGAGGTATATCCCGATCAAAGCGCGAAATCGCAGCCTTAATCGAACATCTCCTGCAAAAATGATTTTTTGCGGTACGACTGTTGCCCCTGATGCCCACTCTGGTTTTGATGTCCACCATGACTTTGATGGCCGCTCTGGTGGCCACCTTCTCTCCAACCGCCACCGTGACTTCCTCGCTGATCTCCATGAGCTTGGCTATCTCCATGCTGGCTGTAACCGGGTTGTACTGCTGGAGGAGCATTCTGTACGGGTGGAATTGGGTTCTGTGGAAGAAACCTAACGGCCTCCTGTTGTTGGCTGCGCTCGATGATCTTGTCGAGTTCACCTCGGTCGAGCCAAACGCCACGGCATTGAGGGCAATAATCAATTTCGATGCTTTGGCGCTCAGTCATTACGAGGGCAGTATCTTTGCAGATCGGACATTGCATGATTTGATTTCCTTGTGTGGGCATGTAATTGAACACGAAGTCGCAGCTTTCGTATCACCGACGCAGTAGCCGCAGTCCGTTGAATACGACCAGCAGGCTCGCTCCCATATCGGCGAAAACAGCCATCCACAACGTAGCGTGGCCGGACAATGCAAGCGCCAAAAATACAACTTTGATACCCAAGGCCAGTCCGATGTTTTGCTTCAAAACAGAGGCACATCGACGACTCAGGCTAATAAAATCAGCAATCTTGCGTGGGTCGTCATCCATGATGGCGACATCAGCCGTTTCAAGGGCTGTGGCAGTCCCTGCGGCCCCCATCGCAAAACCAATGTCGGCTTGCGCCAATGCTGGAGCATCGTTCACACCATCGCCCACCATGCCAACAGTACCAAAGCGGCGTTTGAGTTCAGCGACGGCGGCTTGTTTATCCTCCGGCATGAGGTTTCCGCGTGCATCCTGTATGCCGAGCTGAGCGGCGATGGACTTGGCGGTTGCAGGGTTGTCACCCGTGAGCATCACCGGTACGACATTCAACGCTTTCAGAGCAGTTACGGCAGCAAAGCTTTCAGGCCTTACGGTGTCAGCCACAGCAAAAATCGCTACTGGACCGCTGGCCGCGCAGAGCACGATTACAGTTTTTCCTGCGTTTTCCAGTAGCGACAATCGGGCCTCAAGGGCCGGCGAGCATACGCCCAACTCTTCAACCAAGCGGTGGTTACCCAGGTGCCACGATTGACCGTCGATATTGCCTTTGACGCCACGACCGTTGAGTACGCCGAAGTCCTCAACCGGCAGAGTCGCCGCATCCGGTTGCTGTAATTTCCATCCGCTGACCAAGGCCTTCGCCACTGGGTGTGTACTGTGTTCGTCGAGGCTAGCTGCGATCTGCAAAGCCATCTCGATGGGCAGATCACCAAACGGCTCGTTATCGGTCAGTACCGGCTTGCCTTGGGTCAAGGTGCCGGTCTTGTCGAGCGCCACAACCTTAAGTAGTCGGCCGCTTTCAAGGTATGCACCGCCTTTAATCAAAATGCCATGCTTGGCAGCCGCGGCTAGCCCACTGACGACGGTAATTGGCGTTGAAACCACCAAGGCACATGGGCAGGCGATCACTAACAGGACCAGGGCCTGATAAAGCCAATCGCCCCAGGTTCCACCGATCAGTACAGGGCCCAAGACAGCGACCAAGAGGGCAAGAACCACTACAGCCGGGGTGTAATAACGTGCAAACTCATCTACAAATCGCTGAGTAGGGGCTCGTTGAGACTGCGCGTCTTGTATGGCTGCCGCGATACGAGCAAGAGTACTTTCTCCTGCTACGGCCGTCACAGTCGCTTCAACCACGCCGTCGGTAACGATACTGCCAGCGTAAAGTGGGTCCCCGACCTGCTTATCAACAGGTAGGCTTTCGCCGGTAATTGGAGCTTGGTCCAGTGCGGCGCGACCTGAGTCTATGCGGGCATCCAAGGGTACTCGCGAACCCGTGCGAACCCGAATACGACTACCAAGTAATACACTCGCCACCGGATGGTCTTTCCAGCCGCCATCAGTCATGACTTCAGCGGTTTCTGGCGCCAACGCGGTCAGCGACTTGATCGCGTTCCGCGCGCGCTCCAGAGAAAGTGCTTCGATAGCCTCAGCAACGGCGAAAAGGAAAACCACCATCGCGGCTTCGGGCCATTTACCGATGATGAGAGCACCAACGACAGCCAACGACATCAGAAAATAGATGTTCAGAGTGAGGTTCTTAACTGCAATCCAACCCTTTTTGAGGGTGGGCAAACCAGCGCTCAGAATGGAAAGAGCCGCAAGCACCATAACCGGCCAAGAACCTTCTTGTCCGGTTGTCCACGCGATGACTTCAGCGGCGATAGCAGCCAGGCCACTGATGGCCAGCAATCCTTTTAGTTTTGCGCTCAGGGCCGGGGGAACCGCCGATGGCGCGGCACCGGCTTCGATCAGGCTCGGCCCCATGTCCAACGCGACTAATGCGGTGACGATTGGCTGCGGATCATCCAAGCGGTGATGCACGGTCAACTCACGATTCAGGAGGTTGAAGTCGAGCCGAACAATTCCGGCCATCGGCTCCAGTCGGTTGCGGATCAAGCGCTCCTCTGTAGGGCAATCCATTTTATCGATGCGGTAGCGAACTCTACTGGTCCCTTTCGGGGCAGGGCTACTCTTAGTAATCGCAACACCATCAGTAGCTTGCGTGCCATGAGCACAGCACGCATCGGCATGATCGTGAGCATGCTCATGCTCATGCTCATGGTCGTGACCATGTTCTTTGTGATGCTTGGGTTCAGCAGCATTAACAGACCCATGTTGATGGTCAGATCCGCAACACTCTTCTTTCTTCTGTACGTGAAGACGGAGGACCGGCTTGAGCTTGTTTTCCTGGTTCATGGTGCTTCTACCGCTTGGGATAATTTCACCATTCAACAGCCTGTACCTACTACAGGGTCAAGCGCCCAATGAAGTTATTTGAAGCTGCTTTCGTGTGCGGATAGCTTGGTCCTCCATGGACATCACCTAATCCTCGGAAGGCAGAAGAGGGTTCAAAAACTTGATTTGAGGTCTCCTATTCGCCTATTTTTGGCTGCAATCTGTCCACAAACTCAGGTAAAAGATGAGATGTGGCCAGATAAAAATTGACTCAGATTTATAAACCAGCTCCGGTGTTATCACCTGACTTAGGCCTCTCGGCAGGCCGTTTATGCCCTGCATCCAATTGTAAGGGCCATTTGCACCGTCTACACTCCAGTCCATGAAACGCTATCTGCGGTTTTGCATCGTCTTCATGATTAGCTTGGCGCTTCCCCTCAGCGGGATGGCGGGCGTTCAGGCACCGACAGAACCATGCCCAATGAAGACGATGGGCATGGCGATAATGGACGACATGGGGATGGACTGCTGCAACGATATGAAAAGCCCTTCCGAGCACGGCAAACCTTGTAAGCCGGGCCAGGAATGCAAGACAGGCGGCATGCTGCAAGTCTCGATCCTCAAGCCTCCTGTAACCGTATTCAGCCCCGTAGTGCTTTACTTCTTCAGCGATTCCCTACCCGTACAGACCCCGTCCGGGGTATGGCGACCGCCTCGCGTTTGATTCCTGTCCCACATTGAGCCTCATTCCGCGTTAGCGGGATGGACTAGCTGCGCGCATGTCTTTTGACGCGTGCAGTGGATGATCACAGGAATCGTAAACATGAACTCCAAGTGCTATTGCACAGGCTGGTCCCTCGTGGCCGGTCTGGCGGCAAGCGTACTGGCATTGCCGAGCTTCGCTGCCGCATTGACACTCGATGAAGCGTTGCGGCTGGCCGAAAACAATGCACCGTCGCTGACCGCACAAGACGCCAAAATTCAAGCTGCCAGCAGCGCGGCTATTCCAGCCGGTGAACTACCTGACCCCAGGCTACTGTTGGGTGTGCAGAACTACCCCATTGGCGGTCCGGATCGCTGGAGCATCGATCAGGACTTCATGACCATGCAAGTGGTCGGGGTCAGGCAAGAAATGCCCAACAGCGACAAGCGCAAAGCGCGCATAGAAGTGGCCGATGCGGCCATTGATCGCGCCGCTGCGGAGCGTCGAGTCGAACGTCTGAAAGTACGCCAGTCCACGGCGTTGGCCTGGATCAATAGCTACTCGGTTGAGCGCAAAGATGCGCTGTTCCAGGACTTCTACAAAGAAAACCGCCTGTTGACCGATACCGTCAGGGCCCAGATTGCCGGTGGCCGCGCTCAACCCGCCGATGCGGTGACGCCTAAGCAAGAAGCGGCTCAACTGGCGGAGCAACAGGACGATCTGATTCTCCAGAGAGCGCAGGCCCGAGCAGCCCTCAAACGCTGGATTGGCTCCGCCGCCAACGACAAGCCTGTGGGCAGCTTGCCGCATTGGCCCGTCGATACCTCCGGCTACGCCCATAAACTGCAACACCACCCCGAGTTGGCAGCGTTTGCGCCGATGACCCGCGAAGCGCAAGCCAAGGTTCGTGAAGCCGTGTCGGAGAAGCAGTCGGACTGGAGCTGGGAGCTGGATTATCAGCGTCGCGGCCGTGAGTTTGGCGATATGGTCAGCGTGCAATTTTCCTGGGAGCTGCCGCTGTTTCCTGACTCGCGCCAAAACCCCAAAATCGCAGCCAAACAGGCTGAACTCAGTCAGCTTGAGGCCGAGCGCGAAGCTCTGTCACGCGAGCACACTCAGCAACTAGAGAGCGAACTGGCCGACTATGAGCGCCTGAATCGTGCCGTGCGCCGAAACCAGGAAAGCCTGTTGCCGCTGGCCAAGGAAAAGGTCGAACTCAGCATGGCCAGTTATCGCTCGGGCAAAGGCGATTTAAACGCCGTTGTTGCTGCCCGACGTGAACTCATCGAGGCCCGCCTCAAACAGATCGACGTGGAAGAGCAGCGAGCGCTGACCAGTGCGCGGTTGTATTTTGCTTATGGGGAGTCCAGCCAATGAGCCTTAAAAAAGGGAACGGGGCATTGCTGGTTGGCATCTCGCTGGCCTTAGGTGTTGCCGGTGGTTACTGGTTGGCGCATCAGCGTATGAGTGGACTACCAAATACCACACAAGAGCAGAGCCTCAATTCACCGGGCGAACGCAAAGCACTTTATTGGTACGACCCCATGTACCCGCAACAAAAGTTCGATAAGCCGGGTAAGTCTCCCTTCATGGACATGCAACTGGTCCCGCAGTACACCAGCAGCGCAGGGGACCGAGCGACCGTCAGTATCGATCCAAGTCTGACCCAAAATCTCGGCCTGCGTTTTGCGACAGTCAGCCGTGCGATCTTTGATTCCAGCCTCGACGTGACAGGTGTGTTGGGATTCAACGAACGTGATGTCGCTGTGATTCAGGCGCGCACCCCTGGCTTTGTGGAGCGGGTCTATGCCCATGCTCCCGGCGATGTACTCAAAGCCAACGCGGCGCTGGCGGATGTTCTGGTGCCTGAGTGGGCCGCTGCCCAGACAGAGTTCCTTGCCCTGAAACGCAACGGGGATGCTGCCCTGTTGGATGCGGCCCGACAACGACTGCGGCTCACAGGGATGCCGGCAGCACTGATTACCGATGTAGAGCGTGGCGGTAAGGTTCAGCCCTACCTGACGCTGACCAGCCCCATTGCCGGTGTACTGCAAGAATTGAACGTACGTGCGGGAATGACCGTGGCGACTGGCGATACTCTGGCACGCGTCAATGGCTTGAGCAGTGTCTGGCTAGCCGTGGCCGTTCCAGAATCGGATGCCGGATCAATCACCGTGGGGCAGGCGGTCGAAGCGCGCCTGCCAGCTTTCCCAGGGACAATACTCAACGGCAGGGTCAGCGCGATTTTGCCCGAGACCAATCCGGACAGCCGCACTCTTCGCGTACGTGTCGAGTTACCCAATCCGGACGGACGCCTCAGACCGGGTTTGACAGCGCAGGTACACCTGAATCGTTCGACCGAGCAAAGTGTGTTGTGGGTGCCGAGCGAAGCGGTGATTCGCACGGGCCGACGTGCCTTGGTGATGCTCGCCGCAGACGCCGGCCGCTACCGTCCCGTGGCGGTGCAACTCGGGCAGGAAAGCGATGGCAAGACGGCGATATTGAAAGGTCTGGAAGAAGGCCAGAAAGTGGTTACCTCTGGCCAGTTCCTGCTCGACTCGGAGGCCAGTCTTAAGGGCATCGTTGCAAGCTCGGAGGAAGAGTCACCACCCAGCGCAGCAGCCTCCAGCTTTCATGAAGCGGATGGGCAGATCGTTGAGATCAACGACAAAGAAGTCACGCTCGCCCATGGTCCTTTCAAAACGCTGGGTATGCCTGGCATGACGATGACGTTCCCACTCGCCAACCCGGCGCTGATGCAGGGCTTCAAAACGGGTGACAAGGTTCGGGTTGCGGTGAGTCAGACCGACGATGGCCTGCGTGTTGAGCGCCTGGAAAAATCGGGGAGCCAGCCATGATCGCTGCCCTGATTCGTTGGTCAGTGGCCAACCGATTCCTGGTGCTACTGGCGACGCTGTTTGTCACGGCGTGGGGCATTTGGTCGGTGCAGAGCACGCCCATCGATGCACTGCCAGATCTCTCGGATGTTCAGGTGATCATCCGCACCCCTTTTCCGGGACAAGCGCCGCAGATTGTCGAGAACCAGGTGACCTATCCGTTGGCCACCACCATGCTCTCGGTGCCGGGTGCCAAGACGGTGCGTGGCTATTCCTTCTTCGGTGACAGCTTCGTTTACGTGCTGTTCGAAGACGGCACTGACTTGTACTGGGCGCGCTCGCGGGTGTTGGAGTATCTGAGCCAAATACAAAGTCGGTTGCCGGCCAGCGCCAAGCCGGCGTTGGGACCGGATGCGACGGGGGTGGGCTGGATCTATCAGTACGCACTGGTGGATCGCAGTGGAGGACACGATCTGGCGCAGCTACGCGCACTTCAGGACTGGTTCCTCAAGTTCGAACTCAAGACCCTGCCCAACGTTGCAGAAGTAGCCACCGTGGGTGGCATGGTCAAGCAGTACCAGGTCCAGCTTGATCCGCTCAAACTGGCCAGCCTCGGTATTACTCAGGCTGAGGTGACCGAAGCCATCGGCAAGGCCAACCAGGAAACCGGTGGCGCGGTGCTGGAGATGGCAGAGACCGAGTTCATCGTGCGTGCTTCCGGCTACCTGAAGACGCTCAATGACTTTCGGGCGATCCCGCTCAAGCTGGCTTCGGGAGGAGTGCCAGTAACCCTTGGCGATGTCGCCACGATCCAGTTGGGACCGGAAATGCGGCGTGGCATTACTGAACTCGACGGCGAAGGCGAGACCGTCGGCGGCGTGGTGATTTTGCGCAGCGGCAAGAATGCTCGCGAGACCATTGCCGCGGTCAAGACCAAACTCGACGAACTGAAAAGCAGTCTGCCGGCCGGGGTGGATATCGTCACCACCTACGACCGCAGTAAGCTGATCGACCGCGCCGTGGAAAACCTCAGCCACAAGCTCATCGAAGAGTTCATCGTTGTCGCGTTGGTGTGTGGGATCTTCCTCTGGCACCTGCGCTCATCTCTGGTGGCGATCATTTCGCTGCCGGTGGGGGTGCTGATTGCCTTCATCGTCATGCGCTACCAGGGCATCAACGCCAACATCATGTCCTTGGGCGGGATAGCCATCGCCATCGGCGCCATGGTCGATGCCGCCGTGGTGATGATCGAGAACGCCCACAAGAAGATCGAGGCATGGCACGCGGCCAATCCGGGGGAAGAACTGAAGGGTGAACGTCATTGGCATGTAATGACCGAAGCGGCGGCAGAGGTAGGCCCGGCGCTGTTCTTCTGTTTGTTGATCATCACTCTGTCTTTCATTCCGGTGTTCACCCTGGAAGCTCAGGAAGGACGGCTGTTCGGTCCTTTGGCTTTCACCAAGACCTACGCCATGGCCGCAGCGGCGGGATTGTCAGTGACCTTGGTGCCGGTGCTGATGGGCTACTGGATTCGTGGACGAATTCCCAGTGAACATCAGAACCCGTTGAACCGGTGGTTGATTCGGATCTATCAGCCAGCCCTGGACGCAGTCTTGCGTCGACCAAAGATCACGCTGCTGGTGGCACTATTGGTTTTTGTCAGTGCGCTATGGCCAATGTCTCGCTTGGGTGGCGAGTTTCTCCCCCCGTTGGACGAGGGCGACCTGCTCTATATGCCTTCAGCTCTGCCGGGATTGTCAGCGCAGAAAGCGGCACAACTGCTGCAACAGACTGACCGTCTGATCAAGACCGTGCCTGAAGTCGAACACGTCTTCGGTAAGGCGGGGCGCGCTGAAACCGCCACCGACCCCGCACCGCTGGAGATGTTCGAAACCACGATCCAGTTCAAGCCGCACGAGCAATGGCGTCCAGGCATGACCCAGGAAAAGTTGGTGGAAGAACTGGATCGAGTGGTACGAGTCCCTGGGCTGACGAATATCTGGATACCACCGATTCGTAACCGTATCGACATGCTGGCTACGGGGATCAAGAGTCCCATCGGAGTGAAAGTTGCCGGCACCAACCTGACGGAGATCGATGCCGCGACTCAGGCGGTTGAGCGAGTGGCCAAGGACGTGCCCGGCGTCAGTTCGGCTCTGGCCGAGCGTCTGACCGGTGGTCGCTATATCGATGTGGATATCGACCGCAAAGCCGCCGCCCGCTACGGACTGAATATCGCCGATGTGCAGTCCATCGTGGCCGGCGCTATCGGCGGTGAAAACGTCGGCGAGACCATTGAAGGGCTCGCACGCTTCCCGATCAACGTGCGCTATCCACGGGAGTGGCGTGACTCGCTCGGCGCCCTGGAGCAATTGCCGATCTATACCCCGCTAGGTAGCCAGATCACCCTCGGCACAGTGGCGAAGGTCAAAGTCACGGACGGTCCACCGATGCTCAAGAGCGAGAACGCACGACCTTCGGGCTGGGTGTACGTCGATGTGCGGGGGAGGGACATTGCGTCGGTGGTCGCTGATCTACGACGGGT
The DNA here is from genome assembly GCF_029959925.1 of Pseudomonas sp. PS02303. Taxonomy (NCBI): domain Bacteria; kingdom Pseudomonadati; phylum Pseudomonadota; class Gammaproteobacteria; order Pseudomonadales; family Pseudomonadaceae; genus Pseudomonas; species Pseudomonas sp. PS02303. The sequence goes on along the minus strand of NZ_JASCOM010000045.1, from coordinate 1,359 downwards.
CGTCAATGAGCAGGTCAAGTTGCAGCCCGGCATGAGCCTGAGCTACTCAGGGCAGTTCGAGTTTCTCGAAAGGGCCAACGCACGACTCAAACTGGTGGTGCCTGCCACGCTGTTGATCATCTTCGTGCTGCTCTACCTGACTTTTGCCCGCTTCGATGAGGCCTTGCTGATCATGGCCACTCTGCCATTCGCTCTCACGGGCGGGGCATGGTTCCTCTATCTGTTGGGGTTCAACCTGTCAGTCGCCACCGGGGTCGGCTTTATCGCCTTGGCCGGTGTTTCCGCCGAGTTTGGCGTGATCATGTTGCTCTACCTGAAGAACGCCTGGGCCGAACGTGAAGACCTCGGCGACAGCACTGAGCTCGGTCTGGTTGCGGCGATTCGTGAAGGCGCCGTGCAGCGTGTTCGACCCAAGGCCATGACCGTGGCCGTCATCATTGCCGGCTTGTTACCCATCTTGCTGGGCAGCGGGACCGGCAGCGAGGTGATGAGCCGCATTGCTGCGCCCATGGTAGGCGGCATGGTCACGGCACCCTTGCTTTCCCTGTTTGTCATTCCGGCAGCCTATCGCCTGATGCGTCGCCGGCACCTCTCCGTTGAAACCGTCAAACCTGAAGGAAGTGTCGTATGAAACTGACCCTGATTGCAGTTGCCAGCACCGTAGTAGCGTTGTCTTTTTCTGCCCTGGCAGAGGACATGCCGGGTATGAAGATGGACGGTATGGAGAGCAAGCAGATGACTGAGGAAACAAAGCAGGCTCCAGTCGCGAATGCCGATGGAACGATCAAGGCTATCGATACTGTGAAGCATACGGTGACTATCTCTCACGGCGCTGTGCCTGCCGTGCGATGGCCGCCGATGACCATGGTCTTTTCCGTAACGCAAGATAAGTTGACAGGTGTCACCATGATTAAAGAAACACCAAATCCCCCGGAAACCGACGACGTTTCCCCTTACGAATCCATCGATTCCAAAAAGCTCAACGAAGCCGCCGAGCGGGCGCTGGATCACTACCTCAACCCCTCCGCCCTCAAATCCCCCGCGACCCGCAAGCCCAGCACGATGTTCATGATCGCGCCGGACATCAAAGACGAAGACCTGCTGGCCCACACCTGTGAATCCTTGGCCCAGGCCAATGTGATGGCGAGTGATTTTGCGGGGTACCTGGAAGGACCGCACCGGCACACGGCGATGGCGATTCAGCAGATCGTCATGCTCGCGGAGCTGGCGGTGAACCGGATGCTGGATAACGTGGCCGTAAACCCCGCGCCACACCGCTAAACCCCTGTAGGAGCGAGGCTTGCCCGCGAAGGCGGCGTGTCATTCAACATTGATGTCGACTGACACACCGCCTTCGCG
>NZ_JASCOM010000459.1:0-2538 GCF_029959925.1 Pseudomonas sp. PS02303 | reverse complement strand
GGCAAGCCTCGCTCCTACGGGACCAAGGCGCTCTTGTTTGTGCGCACGACCGCAAATCATGCAGGAGCGAGGCTTGCCCGCGAAGGCACCCTCACAGCCGCAAAAAATCTCGAATAAGAGACAAATCATTCAGAATCACCTTATACATAAATAAATATCCTTATATTTCAATGCCTTAAATAAATGGCACGAAACTCGCTAAAGCCCTCTCCCACAAAAGTTCCACCCTACAAAAATAACAATCCAGGAGACACACCATGAGTGTGATCATTGCCTTGGCAGCCCTCGCGCTGCTGATGCTGGCTGCTTACCGTGGCTACAGCGTTATTCTCTTCGCCCCGATTGCCGCCCTCGGCGCCGTCTTGCTCACCGACCCTTCCGCCGTCGCCCCTGCCTTCACCGGGGTGTTCATGGAGAAAATGGTCGGCTTCATCAAACTTTATTTCCCGGTGTTCCTGCTCGGCGCGGTGTTCGGCAAGCTGATCGAGCTGTCGGGATTCTCACGCTCCATCGTCGCGGCAGCGATTCGGTTGCTCGGTACACGTCAGGCGATGTTGGTGATCGTGTTGGTCTGCGCCCTGCTGACTTACGGCGGCGTGTCGCTGTTTGTGGTGGTGTTCGCGGTCTACCCGTTTGCCGCTGAAATGTTCCGCCAGAGCAACATCCCCAAGCGCTTGATCCCGGCGACCATCGCCCTCGGTGCGTTTTCGTTCACCATGGACGCCCTGCCCGGCACCCCGCAGATCCAGAACATCATCCCCAGCACCTTCTTCAACACCACCGCATGGGCGGCGCCGTGGTTGGGTGTAATCGGCGCGATCTTTGTAGTCTGCGCCGGTATGCTGTTTCTCCAACGCCAGCGCAACAAGGCGCAGGCCGCCGGTGAAGGTTATGGCACCGAACTGCGCAACGAGCCGGAAACCGCGGCCGACATCAAACTGCCGAATCCATGGATTGCCCTGTCGCCGTTGCTGGCCGTCGGCATCATGAACCTGCTGTTTACCCAGTGGATTCCGCAGTGGTATGGCAAGACCCACAGCCTTGCGCTGCCGGGCATGGCCGCGCCGGTCACCACCGAAATCGCCAAGCTCACGGCGATCTGGGCGGTGCAAGCGGCCTTGCTGGTCGGCATCATCATGGTGCTGGTGTTCGGCTTCCAGGCGATTCGCGGCAAGTTGGCCGAGGGCAGTCGAAGTGCAGTCAGCGGTTCATTGCTGGCGGCGATGAACACCGCGTCGGAGTACGGTTTTGGTGCGGTGATCGCTTCCTTGCCGGGCTTCCTCGTATTGGCCGACTGGCTCAAGAGCATTCCCAACCCGTTGGTCAACGAAGCGATTACCGTAACCCTGCTCGCCGGTATCACCGGTTCGGCGTCGGGCGGCATGAGCATTGCGCTGGCGGCCATGGCCAATGACTTCATCGCTGCGGCCCACGCTGCCAACATTCCGTTGGAAGTGCTGCACCGAGTGGCTGCGATGGCCAGTGGTGGCATGGACACCCTGCCGCACAACGGCGCAGTGATTACCCTGCTGGCGGTCACCGGCCTGACCCACCGTGAAGCCTACAAAGATATTTTCTGTATTACGCTGATCAAGACCCTGGCGGTTTTTGTGGTGATCGGTACTTTCTACGCCACTGGCATTGTGTGAGGTATTCATGACGACTCTTTCGGGCAAGACTGCACTGGTCACCGGTTCCACCAGCGGCATCGGCCTGGGCATTGCCCTGAGCCTGGCCAAGGCTGGCGCCAATCTGATTCTCAACGGTTTCGGCGATGCCTCCAAGGTGATTGCCGAGGTCGAGCAATTCGGTGGCAAGGTCGGCCATCACCCGGCCGACGTCAGCGACCCGGTGCAGATTGCCGACATGATTGCTTATGCCGAGCGTGAGTTCGGCGGCGTCGACATCCTGGTGAACAACGCCGGTATCCAGCACGTAGCGGCGGTAGAAGACTTTCCCGTGGAACGTTGGGACTCGATCATTGCGATCAACCTGTCGTCGGTGTTTCACAGCACCCGCTTGAGCCTGCCGGGCATGCGCACCAAAGGTTGGGGGCGGATCATCAACATTGCCTCGGTGCATGGCCAGGTGGGCTCGGTGGGTAAAGCCGCCTATGTCGCAGCCAAACATGGCGTGATCGGCTTGACCAAGGTCGTCGGGCTGGAAACGGCAACGACCAATGTGACCTGCAACGCCATTTGCCCGGGCTGGGTATTGACGCCGCTGGTGCAGAAGCAGATTGATGCACGCATCGCGACCGGGATCGAGCCGCAACAGGCGCAGCATGATTTGCTCGCGGAGAAGCAGCCGTCGCTGGAGTTCGTCACCCCGCCGCAATTGGGCGAACTGGTGTTGTTCTTGTGCAGTGAGGCCGGAAGCCAGGTGCGCGGCGCGGCGTGGAATATTGATGGTGGGTGGTTGGCGCAGTAATTCGGCAGTAAACCGCGTTATCGTTCTTCGCGGGCAAGCCTCGCTCCCACAGGTTTTGTGGTTGCAGCCGGATTTGTGGCTCGACGCAAAACCTGTAGGAGCGAGGCT
>NZ_JASCOM010000458.1:0-2551 GCF_029959925.1 Pseudomonas sp. PS02303 | reverse complement strand
CGCGATAGCGGTGTGTCAGTCACATCAACGTTGGCTGTACCGCCGCCATCGCGAGCAGGCTCACTCCTGCAGGGGGTATTCCATTTCAGGGCGAGGTTGCGGGCGGTTTTTAGATCGACCGGGAGGAACTGGACTTTGTCTCCGGCCTTCAGTTGCCCAAGCTGCCAAAGGTCCGCCTCAATCACCGTCACCGGGCAGACAAACCCGCCCAGGCTCGGACCATCCGGCCCCAAAATCACCGGCATGTCCCCGGTGAAATCCACCGCACCAATGGCATATGGATTGTCATGGATGTTCGATGGATGCAGCCCCGCTTCACCCCCATCGGGCCGAACCCATTCAGGCTTCGGCCCGATCAATCGCACGCCGGTGCGGCTGGAGTTGAAGTGCACTTCCCACTGGGTCGCGAAAAAGGTGCCGATGTAGTGGTCAGTGAAATATTCCGGTGCACCGTGAGGGCCATAGATCACCCGGATCTGCCGCACGGCGGGTAACTCGCTGACGTGGTCCAGTTGTTGACCGACGCGGCTGTCGATCAAGGCAGGCACATGCAACACATCGCCCGCCCGCAACGCACGACCACCATGTCCACCAAACTGTCCGAGGGTGAAGGTGCTTTTGCTGCCCAGATAATCCGGCACTTGCAGGCCACCGCGCAGGCTCAGATAGCTGCGAGCGCCGGCCCCGGCAATCGTGCCGAGGCTCAGCGTAGCGCCCGCTGGAATCAGCAACGCCGTGTTCATCGCGACGGTTTCACCGTTCAACGTCAGCGGGATGACGGCCCCGGTCACCGCCACCACGGCCTCGCAGTTGAAGCGCAGCAACGGCCCGCTCATGGTGATTTCCAGCGCCGCGGCGCCTTCGTCATTACCCAGCAGAAGATTGCCCAGACGCAACGCGCGACTGTCCATCGGCCCCGACGGCGGTACGCCTACCGCCCAATAACCGAGACGGCCGGGATAGTCCTGAACGCTGGTCTGAGTCCCGGCGCTGAGCACTTCAAAGGTGTTGGCCTGATACACCAGGCCTTCCAGGCAACGGGTCCACGGCTGGCCGCTGGCGAACGGCGCATCGAGCAGAATTTGCCGCAGGTAATCGCGGTTGGTTTCCACGCCGTACAGCAGGCTGTCACCCAGCGCCTGATGCAGATCCGCAGCGGCCTCTTCACGGGTCGGCGCCCAGCAGATGACCTTGGCGATCATCGGGTCGAAGTACGGCGGGATCTCGCAACCGGCTTCGATCCAGGTGTCGATGCGCAGGTGTTTGCCGTCGGCAGCAGGGAAGTTCACGGCGGTCAGCAAACCTGGGCTCGGCTGGAAATCACGGCCCGGATCTTCGGCATACAGCCGTGCCTGAATCGCATGGCCGTCGGCTTTCAAGCCTCGGCTCAAATCGCTCAATGGCGGCAAATCACCGGCTGCCAGTTCCACCATCCAGCGCACCAGGTCCACGCCCCACACTTGCTCGGTGACGCCGTGCTCCACCTGCAAACGAGTGTTCACTTCCAAGAAGTAGAAGCGCTGATCTTCGCTGTCGAAGACAAATTCCACGGTGCCGGCGCTGCGGTAATTCACCGCTTTCGCCAGTTTGATCGCCGCCGCGCAGAGTTCTTCAGCCATGCCATCGGGCAAGTTCGGCGCGGGAGTCTCTTCGAGGACTTTTTGATTGCGGCGCTGCACCGAGCAGTCGCGCACGCCGAGGGCAATCACTTCGCCGCGACCGTCGCCGAACACCTGGACTTCCAGGTGGCGGGCGCGCTGGATGTACTTCTCGATGAACACGCCGGCGTCGCTGAAATTGTTCTGGCCGAGGCGTTTGACCGCTTCGAAGGATTCACTCAACTCGGCCGCGCTGCGGCACACGCGCATGCCGATGCCGCCACCGCCTGCCGTGCTTTTGAGCATCACCGGGTAGCCGACCTGTTCCCCGGCAATCAGCGCCGCGTCGAGGCTGTCGAGCAGTTCGGTGCCTTCGAGCATCGGCACGCCGTGTTGCTTGGCCAGGGCGCGCGCGGTGTGTTTGAGGCCGAACACGCGCAGTTGCTCCGGCGTCGGGCCGATGAAGGCGATGTCGGCGGCTTCGCACGCTTCGGCGAACGCAGCATTTTCCGAGAGAAAACCGTAGCCGGGGTGGATCGCCGTGGCGCCCGAGGCTTTGGCGATGGCGAGGATTTTGTCGACGGCCAGATAGGTGCCGGCGGCGGCGCCTTCCCCGAGGCTGTGGGCTTCATCGGCCTGCAGGATGTGCAGGCTCGCGGCATCCGCTTCGGAGTAAACGGCAACGCCCTTGACCTGCACTTCACGCAGGGTGCGCAGGATGCGGCAGGCAATGGCGCCACGGTTGGCAATCAGGACTTTTTCGAACATGGCATAGACCCCGGAGGGGATGCGGGCCGTCCCGCAGTTTTTCGATGAGCGCCGGGGTCGTCCCCGACGGCAGAATCACTAACCTTGAAAACACCACTGAACCCCTGTGGGAGCGAGCCTGCTCGCGATAGCGGTGTGTCAGTCAACATCGATGTTGAATGTGCTGACGCCATCGCGAGCAGGCT
>NZ_JASCOM010000457.1:0-2558 GCF_029959925.1 Pseudomonas sp. PS02303 | reverse complement strand
CTCGCGAACAGCCTGTCACACTCGACATTTGTGTCGACTGATACGCCGCGTTCGCGAGCAAGCTTCGCTCCGACAGAAAATTGCGTGGCTTCGCTCCCTTATTGCTGCCTTTTATGCCTTCGGGCAAACTGCCCGCCGTTCGATTCCGACCTGGGAAAACACTCATGCACGCCATCATGCTCAAAGCCAAGCTGCATCGCGCCGAAGTCACTCACGCCGTACTCGATTACGAAGGTTCCTGCGCCATCGACGGCGAATGGCTGGACTTGTCCGGCATCCGTGAGTACGAACAGATCCAGATTTATAACGTCGACAACGGCGAACGCTTCACCACCTACGCGATTCGTGGCGAAGAAGGCTCGCGGATGATCTCGGTCAACGGTGCTGCCGCGCACAAGGCCAAGGTCGGTGACCGTGTGATCATCTGCGCCTACGCCCATTACAGCGAAGCCGAGCTGCTCAACTTCAAACCGCGCATGCTTTACATGGCGCCTGGCAATGAACTGAGCCACACCAGCAATGCCATTCCGGTTCAGGTCGCCTGATCGAACCGACGCCCCTCCCGTTTGTCGAACCGTTCCCTGCTTTGTGTATAAAAAAGTACCGGGAACGTGTTAGACAAAGTCAAGACAGATCGCAGCGCGAGGTTTACTGTATTCGCCCTGTGTCATTGAAATCGTGTCGACGCAGTTGACCGGACGCTGCCTACGGCGCGCCGGGATTTTCAGTGTTCAAAAAAGCCGTTCAAGTAAAAAGGAAACCCGCAGCGATGGCGTACTACCGCACTCCTCACGACGTGACCGCTCTGCCCGCCTGGCAAGCGTTGAATGACCACCGCCAAGCCATGCAGGATTTCAGCATGCGCGAGGCCTTCAATGCCGATCCGCAGCGTTTTACTCAATTCACCCTCAGCAGCTGCGGCCTGTTTCTCGATTACTCGAAGAACCTGATCAACGCCGAGACCCGCAATCTGCTGGTGGGCCTGGCCAATGAAGTCGACCTCAAGGGCGCGATCAAATCGCTGTTCGACGGCGAAATCGTCAACTCGTCGGAAGGTCGTCCAGCCCTGCACACCGCACTGCGTCGCCCGGTTGGCGACAAGCTGTCGGTGAATGGCGTCAACGTGATGCCAGAAGTGCACAAAGTGCTGAACCAGATCACCGACCTCGTCGGCCGCATCCATGACGGTCTGTGGCGTGGCTACACCGAGAAGCCGATCACTGACGTGGTGAACATCGGCATCGGTGGCTCGTTCCTCGGCCCTGAGCTGGTGTCTGAAGCGCTGCTGTCCTACGCCCAGAAAGGCGTGCGTTGCCATTACCTGGCGAACATCGATGGCAGTGAGTTCCATGAACTGACCATGAAGCTGCGCGCTGAAACCACGCTGTTCATCGTGTCGTCGAAATCCTTCAACACCCTCGAAACCCTGAAAAATGCCCAGGCCGCTCGCGCCTGGTACCTGGCTCAGGGCGGTTCGGAAGCCGAGCTGTATCGTCACTTCATCGCCGTATCCAGCAACAACGCGGCGGCCGTGGCGTTCGGTATCCGCGAAGAAAACATCTTCCCTATGTGGGACTGGGTCGGCGGCCGTTACTCGCTGTGGTCGGCCATCGGCTTGCCAATCGCACTGGCCATCGGCATGTCGAACTTCAAGGAACTGCTGTCCGGTGCCTACACCATGGACCAGCATTTCCAGAGCGCGCCATTCGAACAGAACATGCCGGTGCTGCTGGCGTTGCTTGGCGTGTGGTACGGCAACTTCTGGGGTGCGCAAAGCCACGCGATCCTGCCTTACGACCACTACCTGCGCAACATCACCAAGCACTTGCAACAGCTGGACATGGAATCCAACGGCAAGAGCGTGCGCCAGGACGGTACGCCAGTGTCCACCGATACCGGCCCGGTGATCTGGGGTGGCGTGGGTTGCAACGGTCAGCACGCGTATCACCAGTTGCTGCACCAAGGCACCCAACTGATTCCGGCCGACTTCATCGTGCCGATTGTCAGCTTCAACCCGGTCTCCGACCACCACCAGTGGCTGTACGCCAACTGCCTGTCGCAAAGCCAGGCTCTGATGCTCGGCAAGACCCTTGTCGAAGCCGAAGCCGAACTGCGTGACAAAGGCATGAGCGAAGAAGACGTGCATAAAATCGCGCCGCACAAGGTGATCCCGGGCAACCGTCCGAGCAACACCATCGTGGTCGAGCGCATCAGCCCCCGTCGTCTCGGTGCGCTGGTGGCGATGTACGAACACAAAGTCTTCGTGCAAAGCGTGGTCTGGGGCATCAATGCCTTCGACCAGTGGGGCGTGGAGCTGGGCAAGGAGCTGGGCAAAGGCGTCTACAACCGCCTGGTCGGCAGCGAAGAAACCCCGGCTGACGATGCTTCCACCCAAGGCCTGATCAACTACTTCCGCGGTCGTCACCGCGGTTGATCTGGCGCCTGCCCACAGGGTTTGTGCCAAACACAAATGCTGTGGGCAACACCAATCCCTGTAGGAGTGAGCCTGCTCGCGATAGCGGTTTTTCATTCAACATCGATGTTGAATGATCCACCGC
>NZ_JASCOM010000456.1:0-2574 GCF_029959925.1 Pseudomonas sp. PS02303 | reverse complement strand
GCACCAGCGAGCGCGCCTGGGCGGACGTGGCGCCCCAGGCATCGGCAGCGGCGTGGGCGGCGTCCAGGGCTTTGTCGATGTCTTCGGCCGTGGAGCGCGGGAATTCGGCAATCGGTTGGCCATTCACGGGCGAGGTATTGGTGAAGTACTGACCTTTGACAGGCGCGACGAACTCGCCGCCGATGTAGTTACCGTATTTGCTCTTGAACGAAACGATAGCGCCTTCAGTACCGGGGTGAGCGTAACGCATGGTGATTTCTCCTTGGCTTTTTGTGCTTATAAGGGAGAGCGCATGTGCGCTTGCTATAAGCGTAGAGCAAAGGTCGGGCCACTGCCCTGCAGGTCAGGCAAATCAAGGTCTTGCGCGTTTTTTGTCGGACGGGCGGGCGGCGCCTGTGACGATTCCGGTACAGCCCTCGTGACACTTTGTACCGCTTGTGGCACAGCTTGTGACCGGGCGGTCTTGCCAGCATTGCAATGCGCCGATGGCTGGAGGATGCTGGGCCACAAGATGTGTGTCAGCCCTTGATGGGGTTCAGCACAGCTCTCGGAGAGAACAATAAGAAATGCACGACAACCATTTGAGTCGCCATGCCCAACAAGTCTTGACCGTCACCCAGGGCAAATCCCACCTGCACGGTCCTGGCAGCGACCCGTCCATCGCCCGTTCATGGCTGCGCTGCCTTGAGGATTATCACCTCGACCCGGCCCTGACGATGGCGCCGACGGTGCTGGAACACGGCCGGGTGCTGGAAAGCCGCGAACGCTTGCAGCAAGTGCTGCACATCGCCGGCAGCGAAATGACCAGTCTGCATCAGCAACTTTCCGGCGCCGGCCACGCCGTGCTGCTCACCGACGCCCGTGGGGTGATCCTCAACTGCGTCACCGCACCGGCCGAACGGAAAATCTTCGAGCGCGCCGGCCTGTGGCTTGGCGCCGACTGGAGCGAAGCCTGCGAAGGCACCAACGGCATCGGCACCTGCCTGGTGGAGCGCCAGTCGCTGACCATTCACCAGGATGAACACTTTCGCGGCCGCCACACCGGCCTGACGTGCTCGGCGAGCCCGGTGTTCGACCCTCACGGCGAGCTGCTGGCGGTTCTCGATGTGTCCTCGGCGCGTCACGAAGTCTCACGTCAAAGCCAGTTCCACACCATGGCCCTGGTCAATCTCTCGGCGAAGATGATCGAGAGCTGCTATTTCCTGCGCTACTTCGACAATCAATGGTTGCTGCGCTTTCACCTGCAAGCCGAATCCGTCGGGCTGTTCAGCGAAGGCTTGCTGGCGTTCGACGGGGAAGGGCGGATCAGCGCGGTCAACCAGAGTGCGCTGAACTTGCTGGGGCATATTCGCGGTGGATTGCTGGGCAAGCCGGTGGAGGCGTTTTTCGATTGCTCGCTGGATGACTTGCTCGGCCGCGCCAGTGTCAACGCCAGCGCCAGTTGGCCGTTGCGCACCCGTGATGGGCGGAGTCTGTTTGCCGTGTTGCGCGGGCAGCCGCGCAGCATTCCGGTGCCGGTGGTGCCAGGTCCGACAATTGCCGAGCGTCCGCGCCTGTCGGGCATCTGCCTGGGCGATGCCGCGTTGCAGGAAGATTTCCGCAAATCCTTGAGAGTTTTCGAGCGAGACGTGCCGCTGTTGATCAATGGCGAAACCGGTTCCGGCAAAGAAGCCTTTGCCAAAGCCGTGCATCAGGCCAGCCAGCGGGCCGACAAGGCCTTCGTCGCCCTTAACTGCGCGGCGATCCCTGAAAGCCTGATCGAGAGCGAACTGTTTGGTTATCGCGGCGGCAGCTTTACCGGCGCGCGCAAGGAAGGCATGCGCGGCAAGTTGCAGCAGGCGGACGGCGGCACACTGTTCCTCGATGAAATCGGCGACATGCCGTTGGCGTTGCAAACCCGGCTATTAAGGGTGCTGGAAGATCGTCAGGTGGTGCCGATTGGCGGCGAGCCGGAGTCGGTCAATGTGCGGGTCATCAGCGCCACTCACCGCCATTTACTGGAGCGGGTGCAGGACGGCAGCTTTCGCGAGGATTTGTATTACCGGCTCAATGGGCTGGAGATCGCATTGCCGGCGTTGCGTGAGCGAAGTGATAAATCGCAGTTGCTTGATTTTCTGCTGGCCGAGGAAGCGGGCGCAGAGACGGTGCTGATCGATGAGCCGGCCCGGCAAGCCTTGCTGGGTTTCGCCTGGCCGGGGAACGTGCGGCAGTTGCGCAATGTGCTGCGCACCTTGGCAGCGTTGTGTGACGACGGGCGGATCGGGCTGGAGGATTTGCCGGTGATGATTCGTCAGGTTCGACCGGTGCCGGTTGTGGCCGTTGAAGAGACTTCCGAACATCCGCTGGACGATGCCGAGCGGCTGGCGTTGCTCAATGCGCTGGAGCAGACCCGTTGGCACATGACCCATACCGCCGAGCAGCTCGGCGTCAGCCGTAACACCCTCTATCGAAAACTGCGCAAACACGGCATCGCCCGCTAGGCACGCCGTCACACTGCAGGAGCGAGGCTTGCCCGCGAAGAACGATTACGCGGTGTACTGGCGGAATCGTGTTATGGCCTTCGCGGGCAAGCCT
>NZ_JASCOM010000455.1:0-2577 GCF_029959925.1 Pseudomonas sp. PS02303 | reverse complement strand
GGCTCACTCCCACAGGGATCGTCGTCGTTCACAAATGCTGTGTCCGCCGAAAATCCCCTGTGGGAGTGAGCCTGCTCGCGATAGCGGCCTGTCAGCCAACCATTTCGCGCAGGCGATACCAGAACATCCCAAGCGCCAGCAACGGCGAGCGCAGCATCGGCCCGCCGGGAAAGGTCATGTGCGGCACGGCGCTGAACACGTCGAACCCTCGACTGTGCCCGGCATGGATCGCTTCACCCAATAGCTTCGCGCACCAATGCGTGACGTTCAGCCCATGCCCCGAGTAACCCTGGGCATAAAACACATTCGGGTGCTGACTCAAGCGGCCAACTTGCGGGAAGCGATTGGCGGAGATGCCGATCCGGCCGCCCCATTGATAGTCGATGCGCACATCGTGCAATTGCGGGAAGACTTTGAGCATCTGCGGGCGCATGTACGCCGTGATGTCAGCCGGATCGCGCCCTGAATAATGGCAGGCGCCGCCAAACAGCAAGCGCCGGTCCGCCGAGAGCCGGTAGTAATCCAGGCCGACTTTCTGGTCGCATAACGCGAGGTTCTGCGGGATCAACTGCGCGGCAACCTCAGGTGCCAACGGCTCGGTGGCAATGATATAGCTGCCGGCCGGGAGCACCTTGCCGCTGAGCTTCGGTTCGAGTTCTTCAAGGTGCGCGTTGCAGGCCAGCACCAGACTTCCCGCGCGTACCGTGCCACCGGCACAGCGAACCTGCACCGTGCTGCCATGGATCAACTCCAGAACCGGGCTCTGCTCGAAGATCTGCACCCCAAGGGATTGCGCCAGCCTTGCTTCGCCCAGCACCAGATTGAGCGGATGCAAATGGCCCGAACCCATGTCGACCAGACCACCGGCATAGACGCTTGAGTCCACCACTTGCTCACGGATCTGCTCCGGCCCGACCAGACGGGTTTCGTGGGCGTAACCTGATTCGGCCAGACTGTCGCGCTCCGCCTTGAACGCCGCGAATTGCGCCTTGGTGTTGGCCAGCTCGCAGAACCCCCAGCGCAGGTCGCACTCAATCCCGTGTTCACGGATGCGATTGCCCACCAGTTCCACCGATTCGATCCCCGCACGCTCCAGATAGCGCACCCCGTCCTCACCGACGTACCGGGTGAAACCGCTGACGTCATGGCCGATGCCGCGGATCAACTGCCCGCCATTGCGCCCGCTGGCGCCCCAGCCAATCCGCCGGCCCTCCAGCACAATCACCGAGAGCCCGCGCTGAGCCAGCTCGATCGCGGTGTTGACCCCGGTAAAACCGCCGCCGATCACGCAGACATCGGCCACCAGGTCCGAGGCCAGCGTGGGGTAGGGCGTCAGGCCTTTGGCGGTGGCCGCGTAGTAGGAATGTGCGTGTTCGTTATTCATTTGTTGGACTTCACTTTGCTCCAGGAACGGGTCATCAGTCGCATGATCGCCTGGGGCGGGGTGGTCGAAATGTAGAGTTTGTCGAGGACTGCCTGAGGTGGGTAAACCTCAGGGTTGTTCACCAGCTCCGCGTCCATGTATTCCTTGGCGGCGGGGTTGGGGTTGGCGTAGCCGACCGAGGCGCTGACCTTGGCAATCACTTGCGGGTCCAGAAGGTAGTTGATGAAGGCATGGGCTTCTTTCGGATTGCTGGCATCGGCAGGAATCGCCAACAGGTCAAACCACAAGTTACTGCCTTCCTTCGGAATGGCGTAGGCGATGTTCACGCCGTTCTTGGCTTCCTTGGCCCGGTTGGCGGCCTGGAACACGTCACCGGAATAGCCGAAGGCCACGCAGATGTCTCCGTTGGCAAGGTCCGACACGTATTTGGAGGAGTGGAAATAGGTGATGTAACGCCGGATGCTCAACAGTTTGGCTTCGGCTTTTTTGAAGTCTTCAGGGTTCTCGCTGCGCGGGTCCATGCCCATGTAATTGAGAATCGCCGGGAACACTTCATCGGCCGAGTCCATCATCGACACGCCGCACTGGCTGAGTTTCTTGATGTTTTCCGGTTCGAACAGCACTTCCCAGGAATCGATGCGGTCGATGCCGAGCACTTGCTTGACCTTGTCGACGTTGTAGCCGATGCCGTTGGTGCCCCACAGGTACGGCACGGAATGCTCGTTACCCGGATCGTTTTTCTCCAGCAGCGCCAACAATTTCGGGTCGAGGTTCTTGAAGTTGGGCAACTGCGCACGGTCCAGCTTGAGGAACGCGCCGGCCTTCACCTGACGGGCGAGGAAGTGGTTGGATGGCACGACCACGTCATACCCGGTACGCCCGGCGAGCAACTTGCCCTCCAGGGTTTCGTTGGAATCGAAGACGTCGTAGATCACCTTGATCCCGGATTTGGCCTGGAAGTCGGCGAGGGTGGTTTCGCCGATGTAATCGGTCCAGTTGTAGACGCTGACGGTGGGTTGAGCCTGGGCAACGGCACTGAACAGCACGGCAAGCGCGGCCGGCACCATGGATTTCAATAGACGCATTCGACACCTCTTTAGTTATTAGACTGTGTAGGAGCGAGGCTTGCCCGCGAAGGCGGACTGGCTGTCAACGACGATGTTGAACGGACCGGCCTCTTCGCGGGCAAGCCT
>NZ_JASCOM010000454.1:0-2598 GCF_029959925.1 Pseudomonas sp. PS02303 | reverse complement strand
AGGCTTGCCCGCGAATGAAGCGACTCGGTGTAACAGATACACCTCACTATCGTTCTTCGCGGGCAAGCCTCGCTCCTACAAATAAAGCTCCGGAGTCTTACATGACGGCCCACGCCGACCTTTCGCCGACCCTTCAACTCGCCATCGACCTGATCCGCCGTCCGTCCGTGACGCCGGTCGACGCCGATTGCCAGAAGCAGATGATGCAGCGCCTGGGCGATGCCGGTTTCACCCTGGAGCCGATGCGCATCGAAGATGTGGATAACTTCTGGGCGACCCACGGTAAACACGACGGCCCGGTGCTGTGCTTCGCCGGACACACCGACGTGGTGCCGACCGGCCCGGTGTCTGCCTGGCAGATCGACCCGTTCAACGCGCTGATCGACGAACACGGCATGCTCTGCGGTCGTGGCGCGGCCGACATGAAAGGCAGCCTGGCCTCCATGACCGTGGCCGCCGAGCGCTTCGTCGCCGACTACCCGGATCACAAGGGCAAGGTCGCGTTCCTGATCACCAGCGACGAAGAAGGCCCGGCGCACCATGGCACCAAGGCCGTGGTTGAACGCCTCGCCGCGCGCAAGGAACGTCTGGACTGGTGCATCGTCGGCGAACCATCGAGCACTACATTGGTGGGTGACGTGGTCAAGAACGGCCGTCGCGGTTCACTCGGTGCCAAGCTGACCGTTCGCGGTGTGCAAGGTCACGTGGCGTATCCACACCTGGCGAAGAACCCGATCCACCTCGCTGCCCCGGCCCTGGCCGAACTGGCCGCCGAGCATTGGGACCACGGCAACGATTTCTTCCCGCCGACCAGTTTCCAGATTTCCAACGTCAATTCCGGCACCGGCGCGACCAACGTGATTCCGGGCGACCTGGTGGCGGTGTTCAACTTCCGCTTCTCCACCGAGTCCACCGTTGAAGGCCTGCAAAAGCGCGTCGCCGACATCCTCGACAAACATGGCCTGGACTGGCACATCGACTGGGCATTGTCCGGCCTGCCGTTCCTGACCGAGCCGGGTGCATTGCTGGATGCCGTGGCGTCGAGCATCAAGGACATCACCGGGCGCGAAACCAAAGCCTCCACCAGCGGTGGCACCTCCGACGGGCGCTTCATCGCAACCATGGGCACCCAAGTGGTTGAACTGGGCCCGGTCAACGCGACGATTCACCAGGTCAACGAGCGTGTACTGGCCGCCGACCTCGATGTGCTGACCGAAATCTACTACCAGACCCTGATCAAGTTGCTCGCCTGATGCTCGCCTGCCCGATCTGCAGCGAACCGCTCAACGCGGTGGACAACGGCGTGGCCTGCCCCGCCGGGCATCGTTTCGACCGTGCGCGGCAGGGTTACCTGAATCTGCTGCCAGTGCAGCACAAGAACAGCCGCGACCCTGGGGATAACCTCGCCATGGTCGAGGCCCGTCGCGACTTCCTGAACGCCGGCCATTACGCGCCGGTGGCCAAGCGCCTGGCCGAACTGGCCGCGCAGTACGCGCCCCAGCGCTGGCTGGACATCGGTTGCGGCGAGGGTTACTACACCGCGCAAATTGCCGAAGCCCTGCCCAATGCCGATGGCTATGCACTGGACATCTCCCGCGAAGCAGTCAAACGCGCCTGCAAACGCAATCCGCAGCTGACCTGGTTGATCGCCAGCATGGCCCGGGTGCCGTTGGCCTCGGGGAGCTGCCAGTTTCTCGCCAGCGTCTTCAGTCCGCTGGATTGGGAAGAAGCCAAACGCCTGCTCAGCCCCGGCGGCGGCTTGATGAAAGTCGGGCCGACCAGCGGCCACCTGATGGAATTGCGCGAGCGGCTGTACGACGAAGTCCGTGAATACACCGACGACAAGCATCTGGCCCTGGTGCCGGAAGGCATGGCGCTGCAACACAGCGAATCCCTGGAGTTCAAACTGACACTTTCAAATGGCCAGGATCGCGCCAACCTGCTGGCCATGACGCCACACGGCTGGCGTGCCAGTGCCGAACGCCGGACGGCGGTCATCGAGCAGGCGGAGCCGTTCGAGGTCACCGTGTCGATGCGCTACGATTATTTCGTACTTCAATAATTTTTGGTCTTGAGCAACAGCTTGAGGCCGGCTAAATCCGCGAATGGATTTTTCAAGACCGCAGTGAGGACATCCATGCGCCAACCCGATATCGAGATTTACCTGAAAGACGCTGACGTCGACTACAAGGCCGTTGCAGACTGGCTTAGCGAAGCGTTGGGCCAGTGCAGTGAATGGGTCAAGAAGGGCCAGACCTACAAGTGCAAGGCCGGCAACGTGTCGGTCACCTGGCTGCCGAAAGCCGTGGGCAAATGGAACAGCCTGTTCCTGGACAGCGACCAGACCCCGTGGGAAGACGACATCGCCTGCGCCCGCGCCGCGTTTGCCGCACTGAATGTCGAAGTGCGTTGCGCACCGGGCAGCTGGGTTGAGGAAGAAGGTGAAGAAACGGCCGATCGCTGGATGCGCATCAGCGCTGACGGTGAAGAAGAAATCATCTGGAAAACCGCGTAATCCACGTTCCCACAAAACCTGTAGGAGCGAGGCTTGCCCGCGAAGCTTTTAGCGCCAGTGATGACGCCTTCGCGGGCAAGCCT
>NZ_JASCOM010000453.1:0-2606 GCF_029959925.1 Pseudomonas sp. PS02303 | reverse complement strand
CGCTACTACAGGGTTTTCCATGCCCTGTAGGAGCGAGGCTTGCCCGCGAAGAACGATAACGCAGTAGAACTGACCCGAATCAGATCTTGAAGCTATCGACCAGTTGCTTCAACCGGTTCGCCTGCAACGACAACGCATCACAATCCTTCAACGTTTCATTGAGGTTCGCCACGCTCTGCTGGTTCAACAAGTTGATCTGGTTGACGTCGACATTGAGGGTTTCCACTACCGCCGTCTGCTCTTCGGTCGCCGCGGCCACCGACTGGTTCATGCCGTCGATTTCGCCGATGCGCTGCGTCACGCTGACCAATCGCAGGCCCGCCTGATTCGCCACTTCGACACTCTCTTCACTGGAGACCTGACTGGCATTCATGGTCGTCACTGCTTCGCGAGAACCGATCTGCAGCGAGGTGATCATCTTGTGGATCTCTTCCGCCGACTCCTGTGTGCGATGCGCCAGGTTGCGCACTTCGTCCGCCACGACCGCAAAACCACGACCGGCTTCACCGGCACGCGCCGCTTCGATGGCGGCGTTGAGCGCCAGCAAGTTGGTCTGCTGGGAGATGCCTTTGATCACATCCAGAATGTGCCCGATGTTGTCAGTGCTGGCGTTCAGGGTTTCGATCTGGGTGCAGGACAGGCTGATTTTCTGCGACAACTCGGTCATGGCCAGGATGGTTTTCTCTACTACCTGACGACCATCATCCGCCTGCTCACTTGCACCGCTTGCATGCTGCGAAGCATCGGCAGCATTGCGGGCGATTTCCTGGGTGGCGGCACCCAATTGGTTGATGGCGGCAGCCACGCTGTTGGTGCGCGCGCTTTGTTCGTCGGAGCCGATGATCGAGGCGTTGGACGATGCCATTACGCGCTGCGACAAATCGTGGACCTGGCGGGTCGCCGAGGACACTTCGGAAATCGATGCGTGAATCCGCTCCACGAACTGGTTGAACGAACCACCCAACTCGCCGAACTCGTCTTTGCTTTCCACGGCCAGACGACGGGTCAGGTCGCCCTCGCCCTGGGCGATATCCTGCATCGCGCGGCCCATGGTGGTCAGCGGACGCATCAGCACGTTGATCAGCAGGCTCAACAGCACGGCAATCACACTGACGGCGATGAACATTGCAATCAACGCCGAAGTGCGGAATTGACTCAGTGGTGCGTAGGCCTTTTCCTTGTCGATCGACAGACCGATGTACCACTCGGCATTCGGCAAACCGATCACCGGGGTGAACGAGAGGATGCGGTCCTGCTTGTTCAGGGTAACGTCCTGATTGCCCTTCTCGATGCGCACGCCAGAGTTTGGATAAATGTCCTTCAGGTTTTTCATCACCTGGTCTTTGTCCGGGCTGACGATCACCTGACCGTCGGCACTGACCAGGAACGCGTGGCCGATGCCACCGAAGTCCACCGAGTTGATGATCTTTACCAGGGTCTCCAGGCTCAGATCACCGCCGACCACGCCGAGCAATTCGCCGTTCTTTTTCACCGGCATGGCGATGGTCACCACCAACCCACCGACGGCGGCCATGTACGGCGGCGTCAGCATGGTCTTATCGGCAGCCACGGCTTGTTTGTACCAGGGACGCTGACGCGGATCGTAACCGTCCGGCATCTTCGCGTCAGGGCGTTGGGTGAACACGCCGTTGGCCTGGCCGACGTAAGTGAACTGGAAGTTCGAGGTGAAGGCCGGTTGATCAACCAGTCCGGGAAGGTCCGCATTGGCGCCTTGATGAGCGACGTTCTGGGCGAGGTTTTCCAGCACCAGCACACGGCCGCTCATCCAGTTCTGCACGCTGCTGGCGGTCAGATCGCCAGCTTGCTGGACGGAGGACTCGAGGTTTTGCCGGATCGTGTTTCGCTGCAGATAGTCGTTGTACAAAGTGAACAACGCAAAAGCCAGCACCACGACGCCAGAGGCGGCCAGAAGGATTTTATGGCTGAACTTGAGATTCATTTCATGGGACTTCTTATGCAAAAAGTGGGGATGCGTTCCAGGTGCAACATTCCATGTAACAGCGCAGGCGGAATTCTTCGGTCGCGCTACTTTGGTGCACGCATGTCTCACTAGTCTTTCGGCACTAGTCGGAGAAATCTTAGGGGTTTGTATGAAATGACCGACATTCCCGCCGAACGGCGCTCTAGAGCCGTTGGAGCTCGATGCACTTATTGGACATCAACACTGGGCAAGGGTGTGGCGCAGAAGTGGCATGACTCGCGGGGGATAATGACCTGACGTTTTTAGGAGCCAAAACGACAAAACCCCTGTCTGCGTTAGCAGACAGGGGTTTCGGAATTCAATCTTGACGATGACCTACTCTCACATGGGGAAACCCCACACTACCATCGGCGATGCATCGTTTCACTGCTGAGTTCGGGATGGGATCAGGTGGTTCCAATGCTCTATGGTCGTCAAGAAATTCTGTGACCAGCCCGTTACAGTCGTAACGTGCCAGCAAAATTGGTGACTTCTACTAAAACAAAACCCCTACCTGCATACGCAGATAGGGGTTTCGGAATTTAATCTTGACGATGACCTACTCTCACATGGGGAAACCCCACACTACCATCGGCGATGCATCGTTTCACTGCTGAGTTCGGGA
>NZ_JASCOM010000452.1:0-2637 GCF_029959925.1 Pseudomonas sp. PS02303 | reverse complement strand
GTTCGCGATAGCGGAGTGTCAGTCGACATCTGTGCTACCTGATACACCGCTATCGCGAGCAGGCTCACGCCTACAAGGTTTTCCCTCAGCTACAGGGGTGCGTCATGGCTGGACGGGGTGTTGGCTCGCCGCAAACTGCGAAGGCGCGACACCCAGTTCCCGGCGGAACATGTCGCTGAAGCTGCTCGGCGAATAGCCCAGTTCGCGGGCAATCGTGCTGACCGGCACGCCTTGAATCAACTCCGCCGCCGCGGTCGCCAATTGCACCTGCCGCCGCCATTCGGCGAAGCCCATGCCCAGGCCTTCCTTGAACAGCCGTGCCAGGGTGCGCACGCTGGCACCGGCATTTTCCGCGTGCTGCTCGAAGGGAATGGCCAGCGAGGGCGCGGCCATGACCGCCTGACACAGGTTCATCAGGCGTCGGTCGGAATCATCCGGCAACGGGATTTTCAACAGCGAACGCCTGGCTCGTCTAAGCTCCAGCAACGCCAGGCCGACCAGCGCCTCGTAGTACTCGGGCGCGCCATCATCGCCCTGCTCCACCAGCCCGACGATCAGCTCACGCAGCAGCCCGCCGACTTCGATCACCTGAACACTGTCATCCAACGTGACCGCCAATGAGGGCCGCAGGTAGATGTTGCGCATCTGCAGGTCAGAGACCACGCGGATGCCATGCGGCACGCCCGGCGGCAGCCACACCGCCCGTTGCGGCGGCACCACCAACGCCTCTTGGGGCGTTTCCACCCACATGACCCCGCTCATGGCGTACAGCAATTGGCCCCATTCATGCTCGTGGGGCTCGATGTACAAGCCACGCGAGTAAGTGCGTGCCAGCGGTTGCACGGGCACATCGGTGTCACTCAGGTCTGGCGGGGCGGCAAGGGCCATGGGCAATGATCATTGGGGTTTTCAGGTCTTGCATGGTAACGGGCCACTCACCTTGTCGCCACCGGCGGCAGCCGTCTGACAATCCGAATGAATTTTCCTTAACCCCAACGATCCTTGTATTACCACAGGGAGGAATACGGGCTTTATGAACAACGCAAAACTTTTCGTCATTGAATACACCCTTCATGGCGCGCCAAAGTCTTTCATTATCCGCCTGGACAAAATGGACAACGCGGAGGCTTGGCACTGGGCCAGTTGTGACGCAGGGGTTGGACGAATACCCCGCTTTGGCCGAGAGAAGGTGCAAAAAACCAGCAAGCCGCTGGCGGAGAAATTCGGCATCGAAAATGTGACGTGGCGCCCGGCGGGCTGAGCATTACAGGGGGTAGTTATCCGACATTGAAAGTGGAGCCCGAGAGGCTCCACTTCATGTTGATGAGCTATTTGGCGTGTGCGCACTTGCAACCTTTGCTCGCACACTCCTCGCCATGTTCGTGGTGCTTGGCGCACGCTTCACAGCAATAGTGTTTGCCGTGACGCGCTATCGGGTGCTCGCCCAGTTTGCAGGAGCATTTGGGGCAGTCGCAGGTACTTTCACTGTCGATCATGAGTCTGACTCCTTGGGTGTGGTCGTCGCGTGCGGCAAATGCGCACTTCACTCATCAGTGTAGGAGCTACAAAATGGCGCGCAGTTACTCGCTTCGGGTGCTGCTGCGATACATGAACAGCAACGCCAGCGCCAGGCACACCATCGCCAGCAACCGACTGCTCGACAACTCGATCGCCGGGTTACCCAGCCAGCCGAAGTTATCGATCAACATCCCCATGCCCAACTGCCCGACGATCACCGCCACGGTTGCCACTGCCGTGCCGACACGCGGCACCGCGCCGACCATGACCATCATGTAGACGACGCCGAACAAGGCACCGCTGAGTTGCCATTTCGGCACGTCCAGCAGGCTCACGGCATGGGCCGGTTCAAAAAACAGGATCAGCAACCCGGTGACCACCGCGCCCACTGCGAAGGTCAGCAGACTACTGCGCAACACGCCGACGGTTTCCCCCAGGCGCCCGTTGATCGCCGCCTGGATACTCAACACCGCGCCGGCGGCCACCACCACGGCCAACAAAATAATCAGATTCATCATCAACCCCGAGCAATCAGAACAAGTGCCGCGACAATCAGCAGCAACGCTAGCCAACGCTCACCGTTGACCTTTTTGCGGGTAGCGCCGAACCATCCGAAGTGGTCGATCAACACGCTTTTGCCAACCTGCCCGGAGAGGATCGCGATCATCGTCATCGCGATCCCGATGTGCGGCGTGGCCAGGGTCAGCACCACCACGTAGATCGGCCCGAGGAAGCCGCCGATCAACTGCCAGCGCGGCAAGGTGTTCAACGCCGGACCTTGTTGCTTGCCGCTGAACAACAACAGCAGAAACAGAATCGCCGAGCCGACGCCGAAGATGCTCAACGTCGCCCATAAATGCCCGACCTGAACCCCGAGCGGCCCGAGCAGACCGGCCTCCACGGAAAGGCCCATGCCGGCGAGGATCACCAGAGGCAGCAGCAACAGCCGCAGCCCTGGTTTGGCCGCTGGCACTGAAGCGATGTCGATTGAAGAAGATTGCATAAGGAAAACCTGCTCGTCAGATGAATACGGCCCCGGTAGGAGCGAAGCTTGCTCGCGAAGGCGTCGTATCAGTCGACATTTCCAACGTCTGACACGCCGCCTTCGCGAGCAAGCTT
>NZ_JASCOM010000451.1:0-2659 GCF_029959925.1 Pseudomonas sp. PS02303 | reverse complement strand
GAGCCTGCTCGCGATGAGGCCGTCACATTCAACGTTGATGTTGAATGACAGGCCGCTATCGCGAGCAGGCTCGCTCCCACAGGTTTTGTGCACTGACTGGCAGCAGCAAGTGCACAGGTTCGGGTTATTGCCCCGGAATGTCCTTGCGCAGTTTCACCGGATCCTGCTGTTTGCGCTTTTTAGCAATCGCGGTGCGCATCTTGATGTTGATCGCTTCCACCGCCAGCGAGAACGCCATGGCGAAGTAGACGTAGCCTTTTGGCACGTGAACGTCGAAGGATTCGGCAATCAGCACCGTACCGACGATCAGCAGGAACGACAGTGCCAGCATCTTCAGCGACGGGTGCTTGTCGATGAACTCACTGATGGTGCCGGCAGCCAGCATCATCACCAGCACCGCAACGATGATCGCCGCGACCATGACCGGTACATGAGAGACCATGCCGACGGCGGTAATCACCGAGTCCAGCGAGAACACGATGTCGATGATCGCGATCTGGATGATTGTGTAGAGGAAGTTGCCGCCCTTGCCACTCGGCTCTTCGTTCGTTTCGTCTTCACCTTCCAGCGCGTGGTACATCTCTTGCGAGCTCTTCCACAGCAGGAACAGGCCACCGAAGAACAGGATCAGATCTCGCCCGGAAATGCCTTGGCCGAACACTTCAAACAAATCGGTGGTAAGGCGCATGACCCAAGTGATCGACAGCAGCAACAGGATCCGTGTGACCATGGCCAGCGCCAGGCCGAAGATCCGGGTGCGCTGCTGCATGTGTTTGGGCATGCGGCTGACCAGGATCGAAATCATGATGATGTTATCGATACCCAGGACGATTTCCAGGGCGGTCAGGGTAAAGAAGGCAACCCAGATTTCAGGGTTGGTCAGCCATTCCATGTGTATTCCTTTGAGCGAGTGTTAAACCACAAAAGGCCCGGCTTCAAACAGCGAAGCCTGGACCCTTTGTGGTGAGTCTTGGGCTTATAGAGTGCTGAACAGCGGAAAAATCCCCATCAGCAATGCGGCTACCAGTATGCACATGCACACCAGCACGGCCCATTTCAGGGTAAAGCGCTGGTGATCACCAAAATCGATACCGGCCAGGGCCACCAACAAGTAAGTCGATGGAACCAGCGGGCTCAACAAGTGGACGGGCTGACCGACGATCGAGGCACGTGCCATTTCAACCGCGGTTATACCGTAATGACTGGCTGCTTCGGCAAGCACTGGTAACACGCCGTAATAAAATGCGTCGTTCGACATGAAAAACGTGAACGGCATGCTCACCAACGCGGTGATGACGGCAAGGTACGGGCCGAGGAAATCAGGGATCACCGCCAGCAAGCTTTTCGACATGGCATCGACCATGCCGGTGCCCGACAGGATACCGGTGAAAATGCCCGCCGCGAAGATCAAACCGACCACCGCCAGCACACTGCCGGCGTGAGCCGCGACGCGATCCTTCTGCTGTTGCAGGCAAGGATAGTTGACGATCATGGCAATACTGAACGCCACCATGAACAACACCGGCAGCGGCAACAGGCCGGCGATCAGGGTACACATCAGGCCCAGGGTCAGGGCGCCGTTGAACCAGATCAGTTTTGGACGACGGGCATCCGGGAACTGCGAAACGCTGATTTCGCTGTGGTCGACTTCATCGCCCACCAGATGCAATTCACCCAGACGCGCACGCTCACGTTTGCCGTAGAAGTAGGCAATCAAGAGGATTGCGATCACGCCAAAAGCCATCGCCGGGATCATCGGTACGAAAATATCGGACGGATCCACGTGCAGCGCACTGGCCGCACGCGCCGTCGGGCCGCCCCACGGGGTCATGTTCATCACGCCACCGGCGAGGATGATCAGGCCGGCCATGATTCGCGGGCTCATGCCGATGCGGCTGTAGAGCGGCAGCATGGCGGCCACGCAGATCATGTAAGTGGTCGCGCCGTCACCATCAAGGGAAACGACGAGCGCCAGTACGGCGGTGCCGACCGAAACTTTCAGCGGGTCGCCCTTGACCAGTTTGAGGATCTTGCGCACGGCCGGGTCGAACAGGCCGGAGTCGATCATCAGGGCGAAATACAGAATGGCGAACATCAGCATCACGCCGGTCGGCGCAAGCTTGGTGATGCCTTCGAGCATCATCGGGCCGATCTTCGGCGCGAAACCACCGAACAGGGCGAAGACGATAGGAATGATGATCAGGGCGATCAGCGCGGACAGGCGCTTGGTCATGATCAGGAACATGAACGTGATGACCATGGCGAAGCCAAGGAAAGTCAGCATGGGAATACTCCAGGCGTAGCGCGGCTAGGGAATGGGCGAACCGGGTGGGTCAGCGCAGAACGGGAAGCACGAGGCGTACGGGCGGAGTTGCAGCGAAGCGGCGGGTAGCAGAGGACATCAGAATCACCATTGTTGTTGTTAAATGGGCTGTGCGAGCGATAAAACACTGGCATTGGCCGACCGGTCTTTTGCCGGCAGTGGGGGCGATCCTAATCGGGGAAGCTTTCACCCAGCTTTCGCTGATGAAAGCATTGACCGGATGTGCAACCGGTCGTCGGACTGGGGCAGGGAGGGCGACCGAGTTGCGGGCATCGCGAGCAGGCTCGCTCCCACACAGGATCTGTGTCGTACACAAAACCAATGTGGGAGCGAGCC
>NZ_JASCOM010000450.1:0-2664 GCF_029959925.1 Pseudomonas sp. PS02303 | reverse complement strand
CTCCCACAGGTACCGTGCGGCTGCATTATCCCTGTAGGAGCGAGCCTGCTCGCGATGGGCGCACCGCCTATTCGAATTGATAACCCCGCAATGGAAAGCACGAATACGGCCAGGATCGCCGGGATGTAGTTTCGTCTTCCGTCATTGCCCACAACCACAACAAAGGCAACAGGAGCATTTTCATGAGTTCATCGAACGCCGGGCAAAGCGCCGGGCAACTGGAAACCCGCGGCATCGAACCGGTGCCGGAAGCGGAGTGCAACGGTCACCCGCTGCAACTGTTCTGGGTCTGGTTCGCGGCTAACATTTCCATTCTCGGCCTGCCGCTAGGTGCCACGCTTGTTGCGTTTCGCGGGTTGGCGATCTGGCAGGCGATCATCGTTGCGATCCTCGGCGCCGCCGGTTCTTTCGCGGTGGTCGGGATCATCTCCATCGCCGGTCGTCGTGGTCGTGCACCGAGCCTGACGCTGTCGCGCGCCATCTTCGGGGTGCGCGGCAACATCGGCCCGACCCTGGTTTCGCTGATGTCGCGGCTGGGCTGGGAAACCGTCAACACCACCACCGCCGCCTTCGTGCTGCTGTCGCTGTGCTCGATCCTGTTCGGTTCGCCGGTGGAGGCCAAAAGCGCACCGGTGTTGACCCTGGTCTTCATCGCGATTTTCGTGCTGCTGACTTTGTCGGTTTCCGGCCTTGGTCACGCTACTTTGCTGGTGATCCAGAAGTGGGCGACTTATGTGTTCGGTGCGCTGAACATTCTGGTCGGCGGCTTCCTCTGCGCCACCATCGACTGGAGCGCGGTGTTCAACGCCACGCCTGCGCCTTTGAGCGCGATGATCATCGGCATCGGCACCATGGCCGCCGGCACCGGGATCGGCTGGGCCAATGCCGGTGCCGACATGTCGCGCTATCAGCATCGCAGCGTCAAAGCCGTGCGCCTGGTCGCGTCGGCGGCCTTTGGTGCGGGGATTCCGCTGGTGCTGCTGATTACCCTCGGCGGCCTGCTGTCGGTGGGCAACAACGACCTGGCCTCGGCCACCGATCCGATCATCGCGATCCGCGACATGCTGCCAACCTGGATGGCCGTGCCGTACCTGATCACCGCGTTCGGCGGGCTGCTGCTGTCGAACAACCTGTCGGTGTATTCCGCCGGATTGACCACGCTGACCCTCGGCCTCAAGGTCAAGCGCGTCTACGCCGTGGTGGTCGACATCGTCGCGATCTTCGCCGGTTCGATCTACTTCATGCTGATCGCCGACAGTTTCTACGGCCCGTTCATTACCTTCATTTCGCTGCTGGCGGTGCCTATCACGGCGTGGGTCGGGATCTTCGTCGTTGACCTGATACATCGTCATTACTACAGCCCCAAAGATTTGCTGGACGTCAGCCCGAGCAGTGCCTACTGGTACAACGGCGGTATCGAATGGCGCGCGTTTGGCGCGTGGGCGCTGGCGATCGTGCTGGGCTTCAGCTTCACCACCATTGGCACCACCGAACAAAACGTCTGGTTCCGCGGTTTTCTTTCGGATTCGTGGCTGGGCCATAACGGCCTGGGCTGGATCGTGACGTTCCTGGTGGCCGGCGGGATTTATTTTGTACTCGGTGGGGCCAGGGATCGTCGTGCCGCAATGACCGAGAACGCTCATGCCTAGATTGCTGCACACCGGCCAGGTCATCATCGACCTGGTCATGGCCGTGGACAAACTGCCGCAACCGGGCGGCGATGTGCTGGCGCAATCCGCCAGTTTCGAAGCCGGCGGAGGGTTTAACGTGATGGCCGCCGCCGCGCGTAACGGGCTGCCGGTGGTCTACCTCGGTCGTCATGGCACCGGTCGTTTCGGCGACCTGGCCCGTGAGGCGATGAAGGTTGAAGGCATTCGGATCGGCATCGCACACAAGGCCGAACGGGATACGGGGTTGTGCGTTGCGGTGACCGATGCCTCGGCTGAGCGCAGTTTCATTTCCTACATCGGCGCCGAGGGCGAATTGACCACCGAGGACCTGGCGAGCGTGCCGGCCGAGGCGGGTGACTACGTGTATGTCAGTGGCTACAGCCTGTTGCATGTCGGCAAGGCCCAGGCGCTGCTGGATTGGGTGCTGGGTTTGCCGAAAGTGATCAACGTGGTGTTCGATCCCGGCCCGTTGGTGGACTCGCCGGACGCGCCATTGATGCAGGCGTTGTTGCCGCGCATTGATCTGTGGACAAGCAACAGTGTCGAGGCACTGCGGTTTACCGGGGCGGCGGACATTGCCGAGGCGCTGGACAGGCTCACCGATCACCTGCCGGCCGAGGTGTTGATGGTGGTGCGCGATGGGCCGCAAGGGTGCTGGATCAGTCAGCGCGGCGAGCGAGAGCATCTGCCCGGTTTCAAGGTTGAAGCGGTAGACAGCAATGGTGCTGGCGATGCCCATGCCGGGGTGTTTCTGGCCGGGTTGGCGCGAGGGTTGTCGGCGAGTGAAGCGGCGCGACGGGCGAATGCGGCGGCGGCGCTGGCAGTCACTCGGTGGGGGCCGGCGACTTCGCCTGGGACTGCTGAAGTGAATGCATTAATCAGGAAGACTTTCGGCGCCTGACATAACGCTTTCGCGGGCAAGCCTCGCTCCTACAGGGATTTGGTCATACGCGGATTTTCGCTACAACCCGAACCCGTAGGAGCGAGGCTTGCC
>NZ_JASCOM010000044.1:0-36605 GCF_029959925.1 Pseudomonas sp. PS02303 | reverse complement strand
GGCAAGCCTCGCTCCTACAGGTTGTACGCGGCCCCAAATAACGCGCGAATCCTGTAGGAGCGAGGCTTGCCCGCGAAGCTTTTAACGGAGGGAAACACAATGCGCGTATGGATCGATGCCGACGCCTGCCCACGGGCGGCGAAGGATCTGGTGGTGAAGTTCGCCCTCAAGCGCCAGTTCGAAGTGGTGCTGGTGGCGGGGCAGCCACAGATCAAACCTGGCCTGGCTCTGGTGAAGCTGATCGTGGTGCCCAGCGGCCCGGATGCCGCCGATGACTATCTGGTGGAACACGCGGTGCCAGGTGAACTGGTGATTTGCAGCGATGTGCCGCTGGCTGATCGGCTGGTAAAAAACGGCGTTTCAGCGCTGGACCCGCGGGGCAAGGAATTCGATGCGCAGAACATGGGCGATCGGTTGGCAGTGCGTAACCTGTTCACCGATCTGCGTGAACAAGGCCAGATGAGTGGCGGGCCGGCGCCGTTTGGTGAGCGCGAGAAGCAGGCGTTCGCCAATGCGCTTGACCGGATACTCACTCGGCTGACCCGTAAAGCCTGAGCCTTACTCAAATCAAAGGTGGGCGCGAGCAGGCTCACTCCCACAATTTGACCGCGTTAAGCGTCGTTTTCGTGGGTCAGTTCGAGGACACGGTCGACCAGTTTGTTGATCCCCGAGGCGGCTTCGCTGATGCTCTGGGCCAGCATATAAGCCGGGGTGCAGACGAGTTTGCGCGCCTTGTCTTCGACGATGTCGCTCACTGCGCAATCCTGGTGAGTGGCGCCCATCTTGTTCATGGCAGTGGCGGTATCGGCGTCGTTGCCAATGGTGCAAGTCACGCCCGGCCCATAGATTTTCGCCGCCAGCGCCGGCGAAATGCACATCAACCCCACCGGTTTGCCCGCTTCGGCAAACGCTTCGGTCAGCGCCAGGACGTCCGGTTGAACTGTGCAACCAGCGCCTTCGATGGCGAAGTTCGACAGGTTCTTGGCCGCGCCAAACCCACCCGGCACGATCAGCGCGTCGAAGTCTTCGACGCTGGCCTCACGAATGTCCTTGATGTTGCCCCGGGCGATCCGCGCCGATTCCACCAGCACGTTGCGTGACTCGGGCATTTCGTCGCCGGTCAGGTGATTGATCACATGCAATTGCGAGATATTGGGGGCAAAGCACTGCACCTCGGCGCCACGCTGGTCCAGGCGCAGCAAGGTAATCACGCTTTCGTGGATCTCGGCGCCGTCGTACACGCCACAGCCGGAAAGGATCACTGCAATTTTTTTGCTCATGGGTTTTTCTCCAGATTCATGGCGTTAAATGTCCACTAATTTGTCACTCGTTGCCATAGGGTTAATTCGCGGCTACACCTAGCATCTGTCCTCAAGATTCCGATCAGGGCGCGTCAATGGACTTCATTCTGTATGCGGTGCCGTTTTTCTTTGTGCTGATTGCCGTCGAGCTGCTGGCGGACCGTTGGCGCGGGTTGAGCAATTATCGGCTGGCGGACGCGATCAACAGCATCAGCACCGGGGTGTTGTCGACCACTACCGGCCTGTTGACCAAAGGCGTCGGCCTGGTGACCTATGCGTTTGCCCTCCAGCACCTGGCGCTGTTCGAACTGTCGGCCGACAGCGTTTGGGTCTGGGTGTTTGCCTTTGTCCTCTATGACTTCTGCTACTACTGGCTGCACCGTATGGGCCATGAGCGCAACATCCTCTGGGCCGCGCACTCGGTGCATCACCAGAGTGAGGACTACAACCTCTCCACGGCCCTGCGCCAGACCAGTACCGGCTTTCTGCTGAGCTGGATTTTCTACCTGCCGATGGCGGTGCTCGGCGTGCCGTTGCTGGTGTTCATCAGCGTTGCTGCGCTCAACTTGCTCTATCAGTTCTGGGTGCATACCAAACACATTCCCAAGCTCGGCTGGTT
This sequence comes from Pseudomonas sp. PS02303, assembly GCF_029959925.1. Classification (NCBI taxonomy): domain Bacteria; kingdom Pseudomonadati; phylum Pseudomonadota; class Gammaproteobacteria; order Pseudomonadales; family Pseudomonadaceae; genus Pseudomonas; species Pseudomonas sp. PS02303. The sequence goes on along the minus strand of NZ_JASCOM010000044.1, from coordinate 34,685 downwards.
CGAGTGGTTCTTTGTCACGCCGTCCAATCATCGGGCTCACCATGCACAGAACGCTCTCTACATGGATCGCAACTACGGCGGGGTGTTCATTATTTGGGACCGTCTATTTGGCTCGTTCCAGGAAGAGGACGACAACGAGCCGGTGATTTTCGGCGTGACCACGCCGTTGGCAAGCTGGAATCCGTTGTGGGCGAACGTGCAGTTTTACGCACAGCTTTGGGATGACGCGCGACGGGCTGAAAGCACATGGGACAAGCTGCGGATCTGGTTCATGCGCACCGGCTGGCGGCCGGCGGATGTGGCGGCCAAGTACCCGATGAACAAACCGGACCTGAGTCAGTTCCGCAAATTCGAGGTGCCGCTGGACGGGCGTCAGCAGGTGTATGTGGCGTTGCAGTTCTGCGTTTACATCGCGCTGGGCAGCTATTTGATGAACCTTGAGCCACGTTTGCCGACTGCCGCGCTGGTGTTGGGCTGGGGCGCAGTGGCATTCGGCTTGTTTACGTTGGGCATGGCCCTGGAGAATCGCCCGCAGGCGTTGAAACTGGAGCTGCTGCGCCTGGCATCGAATGTGCCGCTGGTGTGGCTGGCGCCGGTAGTCGGGCTGTGGCCGGCCAGCGCGGTGGGCTGGATCGGCCTGTTCAGCTACAGCCTGCTCAGCGGCATCGGTCTCTACTGTTGCAGGGACCGCTTCACTCGGTTGGCGTCTTAGTCTCGGCTGCCTTGGCCAGCTCGGCTTGCTCGTCGGCGTAGATCTTCTTCGCCAGACGGGCATTCTTGAAACGCCGGCGCAGCCACAAGCCCAGGCCCAGTACCAGCAGGGCACCAAGCACCCACAGCTCGTACTTCTTGACGCTGCCCAGCATGCCCTCAAGCACCGCGCCGAAGTGATACGCCGCTGCGGCCAGTGCGGTCGCCCAGATCGCAGCACCAATCCCGTTGAGCAGCAGATAACGCCCCGGCGGATATCCCGACAGGCCGATCGCCACCGGCATGACCGTGCGCAATCCATAGACGAAGCGGAAACTCAGCACCCAGATGTCCGGGTGTTTGCGGATATGTTCCAGCGCCCGGTCACCCATCAGTTGCCAGCGTGGTTTGCGCGCCAGCAATTTGCGACCGTGTTTTCGCCCGAGGAAATACCACAGCTGATCGCCGGCATAACTGCCACAGAACGCCACGATCGTGACGATCTTGATGTCCATGTATCCGCGGAACGCGAGGAAGCCTGCGAGCACCAGGATGGTTTCGCCTTCGAAGAACGTGCCGAGAAATAGGGCGAAGTAGCCGAATTCCTGAAGAAATTGTTGGAGCATTGTCTGGATGCTGGCGAAATGAACGCGCAGCCTACGCCTTCGTGCACATTCATGAAAGTGTCCAAATGTGTCTCGACGTGAACATTTCCTACAAGGACAATGGAATGCGACTACCTGCCGCAGGGGTGCACATAACTGTAATACCACGGTCATAATGGCCGCTTATAACTGTCACGCTCGCACGCCAGCGGGCTCAGGAGTCTGCCGTGAGCTTTACCCCCGCCAACCGTTTGTTTCCTGCAACCCGCCTGCGTCGCAATCGCCGTGATGATTTTTCGCGTCGACTGGTCCGTGAAAACGTTCTGACCGTCGACGATCTGATCCTGCCGGTGTTCGTGCTGGACGGTGAAAACCGTCGCGAAGCAGTCGCGTCGATGCCGGGGGTTGAGCGTCTGACCATCGATCTGTTGCTCGAAGAAGCGGCCAAGTGGGTCGAACTGGGGATTCCGGCAGTGGCGTTGTTCCCGGTCACGCCCCCGGAGCTCAAGTCCCTGGACGCCGCCGAAGCCTGGAACCCGAACGGCATCGCTCAACGCGCCACCCGCGCCTTGCGTGCGCAGTTCCCGGAACTGGGTGTGATCACTGACGTCGCTCTGGACCCGTTCACCACCCACGGCCAGGACGGCATTCTCGACGAAGAGGGCTACGTGCAGAACGACATTACCGTCGATGCCCTGGTCAAGCAGGCGCTATCCCACGCCGAGGCAGGCGCACAGGTGGTGGCCCCGTCGGACATGATGGACGGTCGCATCCAGGCGATCCGCGAAGCGCTCGAACTGGCCGATCACGTCAACGTGCGGATCATGGCCTACTCGGCCAAGTACGCCAGCGCTTATTACGGCCCGTTCCGCGACGCGGTGGGCTCGGCGCTGAACCTGGGCAAGGCCAACAAGGCCTCCTACCAGATGGACCCGGCCAACAGCAACGAAGCCCTGCACGAAGTGGCGGCGGACTTGTCAGAAGGCGCGGACATGGTCATGGTCAAGCCAGGCATGCCGTATCTGGACATCCTTTACCGGGTCAAAGAAGAATTTAAAGTGCCGACCTTTGTGTATCAGGTCAGCGGTGAATACGCCATGCACATGGCGGCCATCCAGAATGGCTGGTTGAGTGAAGGGGTGATCCTTGAATCCCTGACCGCTTTTAAACGTGCAGGTGCTGATGGCATCCTGACTTACTTTGCCGTGCGTGCCGCTCAATTGTTACGAGAGCAGAAATAGCCCTCCCAGGAACATTCCATGAATACCGAAGGACTCACTGAAGTTGCCGTAAAAGAAGCTCAACCCGTGGTCGAGCAAATCGCCGAGACGCCGCCGGAGCTGGAACCCGCTCCACCCGCGGCGGTGACCGAAACCGCAACAGCGGCGCCAGCGATTGCGATTCCCGGTCTGGATGACAGCAGCCTGTATATCCATCGCGAGCTCTCGCAACTGCAGTTCAACATCCGCGTGCTGGAACAGGCGCTGGATGAGTCCTACCCGTTGCTGGAGCGGCTGAAGTTCCTGCTGATCTTCTCCAGCAACCTGGACGAGTTCTTCGAGATTCGCGTGGCTGGCCTGAAGAAGCAGATCACCTTCGCCCGTGAGCAGGCCGGTGCCGATGGTCTGCAACCGCATCAGGCCCTGGCCCGCATCAGCGAGCTGGTACACGGTCACGTCGACCGTCAGTACGCGATCCTCAATGACATTCTGTTGCCGGAACTGGAAAAACATCAGGTCCGCTTCATCCGTCGGCGTCACTGGACCACCAAGATCAAGACCTGGGTGCGCCGCTATTTCCGCGACGAGATCGCGCCGATCATTACCCCGATCGGCCTCGACCCGACGCACCCGTTCCCGTTGCTGGTGAACAAGAGCCTGAACTTCATCGTCGAGCTCGAAGGCATCGACGCCTTCGGTCGCGATTCCGGTCTGGCGATCATCCCCGCGCCACGATTGCTGCCGCGCGTGATCAAGTTGCCGGAAGAAGTGGGCGGCTCGGGCGACAACTATGTGTTCCTGTCGTCGATGATCCACGCGCACGCCGATGACCTGTTCCAGGGCATGAAGGTCAAGGGCTGCTACCAGTTCCGTCTGACCCGAAACGCTGACCTCGCGGTCGATACCGAAGACGTGGAAGACCTGGCCCGCGCCCTGCGCGGCGAGCTGTTCTCCCGTCGCTACGGTGACGCGGTGCGCCTGGAAGTGGCCGACACGTGCCCGAAACACCTGTCCGACTACTTGCTCAAGCAGTTCAACTTGCACGAGACCGAGCTGTATCAGGTCAACGGTCCGGTCAACCTGACCCGCCTGTTCAGCATCACCGGCCTGGACAGTCAGCGAGCGCTGCAATACACGCCGTTCACCCCGCAGATCCCGAAACTGCTGCAAAACAGCGAGAACATCTTCAGCGTGATCAGCAAGCAGGACATCCTGCTGCTGCACCCGTTCGAGTCCTTTACTCCCGTGGTCGACCTGCTGCGCCAGGCCGCGAAGGACCCGCATGTATTGGCGGTCCGCCAGACTCTGTACCGCTCCGGCGCCAACTCGGAAATTGTCGATGCGCTGGTGGATGCCGCGCGTAACGGCAAGGAAGTCACCGCGGTGATCGAGTTGCGTGCGCGCTTCGACGAAGAGTCCAACCTGCAACTGGCCAGCCGTCTGCAAGCGGCCGGTGCGGTGGTGATTTACGGCGTGGTGGGCTTCAAGACCCACGCCAAGATGATGCTGATTCTGCGTCGCGAAGCCGGTGAGATCGTGCGTTACGCCCACTTGGGTACCGGCAACTACCACGCGGCCAACGCCCGTCTGTACACCGACTACAGCTTGCTGACCTCGGACGACGCCTTGTGCGAAGACGTCGGCAAACTGTTCAGCCAGCTCATCGGCATGGGGAAAACCCTGCGCATGAAGAAGCTGCTGCACGCGCCATTCACGTTGAAGAAGGGCATGCTCGACATGATTGCCCGGGAAACCCAGTTCGCCCTCGATGGCAAACCGGCGCACATCATCGCCAAATTCAACTCGCTGACCGATCCGAAGATCATCCGCGCGCTGTACAAGGCCAGTCAGTCCGGGGTGCGTATCGATCTGGTGGTGCGCGGCATGTGCTGCCTGCGTCCGGGTATCGCCGGGGTTTCGCACAACATCCATGTGCGCTCGATCATCGGGCGTTTCCTGGAGCACACCCGGGTGTTCTACTTCCTCAATGGCGGTGAAGAGCAGATGTTCCTGTCCAGCGCCGACTGGATGGAGCGCAACCTCGACAAGCGCGTAGAGACTTGCTTCCCGGTCGAGGGCAAGAAGCTGATCATGAGGGTCAAGAAAGAGCTGGAGCTTTATCTGGCCGACAACACCCACAGCTGGAGCCTGCAGGCGGACGGTCGCTACATCCGCAACACGCCGACCGGCAACCAGAACCCGCGCAGCGCGCAGGCGACCTTGCTGGAGCGGCTGGGCAGCCCGATTCTCGCCGTTCGCTGACGCAGATTCGGTTGGGCAAAAAAAGGGCGATCCACATGGATCGCCCTTTTTGGTTTCAGCTTCCTACCTGTGGCGAGGGAGCTTGCTCCCGCTGGACTGCGTAGCAGTCCCCTTCTTTTCAGGGATAGACGGGGGCGCTTCGCACCCCAGCGGGATCAAGCTCCCTCGCCACAGGGAATGTGTTCGCTGGGGTTTTTAGCGCACGTTCAGCGTGAAGCTGACCCGCGTCAGCCATTCAGCCTCAAGGGCGAAGTCGGCCTGGGTCAGTTGGTTTTCGTCCAGCCAGTTTTCAGGGAACAACACATCGAGGCTGTCGCGTTTGGCGTGCAAGACGACCTGCGGCATTTCCTGGGTGCCACGGATGTGATGGAACAGGATTGCAAAGCGCAGCAGCACGCACAGGCGAATCAGCTTGATCCCGTCCTCGCCGAAATCGGCAAACCGGTCCCGGGGAATGTTGCGTCGGTGACCGCGCACCAACAACGCGAGCATCAGCTGGTCTTCGCGGGAGAACCCGGCCAGGTCCGAGTGCTCGATCAGGTAGGCGCCGTGCTTGTGGTATTGATAGTGAGCGATGTCCAGGCCCACTTCATGGACCTTGGCCGCCCAGCCGAGCAGTTCGCGCCAGACGCCGTCATCCAGTTCCCAATCCTTGGCCACCTGATCGAAGGCATGCAGGGCTTTGCGCTCGACCCGCGCCGCTTGTTCCAGATCGACGTGATAACGCTCCATCAACGAGCTGAGCGTGCGCTCACGGACGTCTTCATGGTGATGACGGCCCAGCAGGTCATAGAGCACGCCTTCGCGCAGGGCGCCTTCACAGTGATCCATGCGCTGCAGTTCTAGGGCGTCGAAGATCGCTTCGAGAATCGCCAGGCCGGCGGGGAAAATCGCGCGGCGGTCAGGCTTGATGCCTTCGAAGTCGATTTTCTCGACATCGCCCAGCTTCATCAGTTTGCGCTTGAGCCAGGCCAGGCCTTCGGCGTTGACCTCGCCCGTGCCATGACCGCCCGCCTTCAGCGCCAGACCAATGGCGCGGATGGTGCCCGAGGAGCCGATGGCTTCATCCCAGGTCAGGCGATGCAGCGCGTGTTCGATGCTCATGATCTCCAGCCGCGCTGCGGTGTACGCCTGGGCGTAGCGGGCCGGGGTGATCTTGCCATCCTTGAAATAACGCTGGGTATAACTGACGCAGCCCATCTGCAGGCTTTCGCGCAGCAGCGGTTCGAAGCGCTGGCCGATAATGAATTCGGTACTGCCGCCGCCGATGTCGGCCACCAGGCGTTTGCCCGGGGTGTCGGCGAGGGTGTGGGACACGCCGAGGTAGATCAGGCGCGCTTCTTCACGGCCGGAGATGACTTCCACCGAGTGGCCGAGGATTTCTTCGGCGCGGCGGATGAATTCACCGCGGTTGCGGGCTTCACGCAGGGCGTTGGTGCCGACGATCCGCACGGCACCGGGCGGCATACCGTTGATCAGTTGGGCAAAACGCTTCAGGCAATCGAGCCCGCGCTGCATGGATTCTTCGTTGAGCTGACGCTCTTCGTCGATGCCGGCGGCCAGCTGAACTTTCTCCCCGAGGCGCTCGAGAATACGGATTTCGCCGTTCTGGGCCTTGGCCACGACCATGTGAAAGCTGTTGGAGCCCAGGTCGATTGCGGCGATCAGGGACAGATTCTTGGCTTGGGATTGCGGCATGGTCATGGGGTCTCGGTCGATAACCTCGACATCCTGCCACGATCAAACGCTGCCGCCAACGCGCAGCGTTCAAAGCCTTGATCCAGAGCACGGACGGCATGAGTTCCTGTGGCGAGGGAGCTTGCTCCCGCTCGACTGCGTAGCCGTCGCAAAACCTGCACATGCGATCCAGTGAAAACGAGGTGATAGTTTTTAGGGCCGCTGCGCAGCCCAGCGGGAGCAAGCTCCCTCGCCACAAAAGGGTTAGCCTGCTGCTTCAACTGTGCCGATGAAGTTCGCCAGCTCCGCCGTCTGCGGGTTCGCAAACAGAATCTTCGGATCCCCCACCTCATGCACCTTGCCCTGATGCATGAACACCAACTTATCCCCAACCTCCCGGGCAAAGCGCATTTCATGGGTGACCATGATCAGTGTCATGCCTTCCTTGGCCAGTTGCCGGACCACGCTCAGCACTTCATTGACCAATTCCGGGTCCAGCGCTGACGTGATTTCGTCGCACAGCAAGACTTTGGGAGACATTGCCAACGCCCGGGCAATCGCTACGCGCTGCTGCTGCCCGCCCGACAGCCGGTCCGGGAAGGCATCAAACTTCTCGCCCAGCCCGACCCGCTCCAGCATCTCCCGCGCCAGCTCGACCGCTTTGGCCTTCGGCACTTTTTGCACCACTTGCGGCGCGAGCATCACGTTCTCGCCCACGGTCAGGTGCGGGAACAGGTTGAACTGCTGGAACACCATCCCGACTTTCTGCCGCAAGGTGCGCAAATCGGCGCGAGCGGCATCGAGGTATTCGCCGTCGACCTCAATTACGCCGTCGTTGATCGACTCCAGGCCGTTGAGGGTGCGCAGCAAGGTGGATTTGCCCGAGCCGCTGCGGCCGATGATCGCCACCACCTGGCCTTCCTCGACGCTCAGGTCGATGCCTTTGAGCACATGGTGGTCGCCGTAATATTTATGCAGGGCGGAAATTCTAAGCAGAGGCATGCAGTCTCCTTTCCAGGTAGCGCGCACTGAGGGACAAGGGGTAGCAAAGCAGGAAGTAGCCGAGGGCGACGAGGCCGTAGACCATGAAGGGTTCGAATGTCGCGTTGGCGAGCATGCCGCCGGTCTTGGTCAGTTCGGTGAAACCGATGATCGAGGTCACGGCGGTGCCTTTGACCACTTGCACCGAGAAGCCCACGGTGGGTGCCACGGCGATCCGCAGCGCTTGCGGCAGAATCACGTAGCGCAGTTGCTCCAGCGGGTTGAGCGCCAGGCTTGACGAGGCTTCCCACTGACCATTGGGAATCGAATCGACGCAGCCGCGCCAGATCTCCGCCAGATAGGCGCTGGTAAACAGCGTCAGGGCCAGCGCCGCCGCCATCCACGGCGAAATCTCCACACCGGCCAGCGCCACGCCGAAAAACACCAGAAACAGCTGCATCAACAGCGGCGTACCCTGGAACAGCTCGATGTAAGTGCGGGCAATGTTACGCGGCAGAGGCTTTTTCGAGATGCGCATGACCATGATCAGCAAGCCGATCAGCCCGCCGCCGATAAACGCCACCAGCGATAACGCCAGGGTCCACTGCAGGCCGGTGAGCAGGTTGCGCACGATGTCCCAGAAGGTGAAATCGCTCATTGGCTGCTCCTCGAGATGTAGCGACGGCCGATCCAGTTCAGCAGTTGGCGGATCAGCAGCGCCATGCACAGGTACAGCAGCGTGGTCAGGGCATAGGTTTCAAAGGCGCGGAAGTTGCGCGACTGAATGAAGTTGGCGGCAAAGCTCAATTCTTCGGTGGCGATTTGCGAACAGACCGCCGAGCCGAGCATGACGATGATGATCTGGCTGCTCAGGGCCGGCCAAACCTTGCCCAGCGCTGGCAGCAGCACCACGTGGCGGAACGCTTCGAATCGACTCATCGCCAAGGCCGCAGCGGCTTCCAGCTGTCCTCGGGGGATCGCCTGGATACCGGCGCGGATGATTTCGGTCGAGTAGGCACCGAGGTTGATCACCATCGCCAGCACCGCCGCCTGCCATTCGGAAATCTGTACCCCCAGCGACGGCAAGCCAAAGAAAATGAAAAACAGCTGCACCAGAAACGGCGTATTTCGGATCAACTCGACGTAGACCCCGAAGATCGCCGAGAACGGGCGAATGTTCCACGCCCGCACCAGCGCCCCGACGATGCCCAGCCCCACACCCAGCACCGCGCCGATGGCCGTCAGTTGAAGGGTGAACAAGGCGCCGCGCAGTAGCAGATCGGTGTTTTGCACCACCGGCAGAAAGTCGAACTGATAGGCCATATCAAATCTCCCGAGCGACGATCAGAGGTCGGCCGGCAATGGCTCTTTCAGCCAGGTCTGGGAGTTTTTCTCCAGTGCGCCGTCGGTTTTGGCGGTGGCGAGGATCTGATTGACCTTGCCCAACAGCGCCGGCTCGTTCTTGTTCACGCCGACATAGACCGGCGAGTCCTTGAGCTTCACTTTCAACGCTGGAATGCGTTTAGGGTTCTTCTCGCTGATCGCGACCATCACCACGTTGCCGCTGGCGATGAGGTCGACTTGCCCGGCGATGTAGGCGGCAATGGTCGAGTTGTTGTCTTCGAAGCGTTTGATGGTCACACCTTCGGGAGCGACTTTGGTCAGTTCGATGTCTTCGATGGCGCCCCGGGTGACGCTGACGGTTTTGCCCTTGAGGTCGTCCAGGCCTTTGATGTCGGCATCCGGCGGACCGAACACGGCGAGGTAGAACGGCGCATAGGCGCTGGAGAAGTCGATGACTTTCTCGCGCTCGGGGTTCTTGCCCAGGCTGGAGATCACCAGGTCGACCTTGCCGGTGGTCAGGAATGGAATGCGGTTGGTGCTGTTGACCGGGGTCAGTTCAAGTTTGACCTTGAGTTGCTCGGCCAGCAGTTTGGCGGTGTCGATGTCGAGGCCGCGGGGTTTCATGTCCGGGCCGACCGAGCCGAACGGCGGAAAGTCCTGAGGCACGGCGACCTTGAGGACGCCGCGTTTGACTACATCCTCCAGGCCGTCGGCGTGAGCGGGTGCCTGGCTCAACATCAGGCTGGCAAACAGGGCAGTGAGAAGGGCGCTGTAACGCAGGGTCATGGCGAATCTCCGAATCGACGAGGAATGAATTCTGCGGATCGACAGAGCACGGGCCATGCCAAGAAGCGGATTTGGGGGCCGCAGGCCACGGTTTTACTGGATTCTTTCGGTCTTACTGGTCTGAACAGTGGATGGGCATTTCGCACCCTCATGGCGCATCCGTGAAACGTGCCGAACCCCCATGGGGCACGACTTGCCGAGGGCTGCGAATAGCTTTACAACTAGCCGCTCATTGTCCTGGTTCGTCTGAAAAAACCATGAATTCGATTTCCAGAGCCGTACCTGAAGTGGCGCTGCAAGCCATCCGTAAACTGATCACCGAACAGGGTTTCGCGCCGGGCGATGCCTTGCCTTCGCAGCGAGATCTGGCGGTGCAATTGGGGGTGAGTCGGGCGTCCCTGCGTGAGGCGCTGTCGTCGTTGAGTGCGTTGGGCGTGATCAGCATCCAGCCGGGCAAGGGCGTATTCGTGCAGTCGCCGGTGGATTTGCCGCGCGGCGATGCGGCGCTGAGCTGGCCCTTCGCAGCCCAGGCATCGCCGTTGGATATTTTCCAGTTGCGTTATGCCCTGGAAGGTTTTGCCGCCGGTTTGGCCGCGGTGACCCTGAGCACTCACGAGCTCGATACGCTGGAAGACAACGTGGCCGCCATGCGCAACGAATTGAAGGCAGGTGACTTCGAGGCGGCGGCACGACTGGATTTCGATTTTCACCGACGCATCCTGCTGGCCAGCGGTAATCAGGCAATGCTGAGCATCCTCACGGCCAGCGCCGACATCTTTCTGGAGAGCCAGAAGCTACCGTTCATCCGGGCCGAACGCGCCATGGAAACCTGGCAGGAACACCGCAAAATCCTCCGTGCGCTAGCCCGGCGTTCGTCCGGCGCGGCGCAGAAAGCCATGCAGGAACATGTACGCAATGCAGCCCTGCGTACCGGAATTGCCTTCGTCGCTCCCGCCACCCCGTGACTTGAGCTATACCCAAAGTCATGCGCCACCATAGCGAGACTCAATCAACTGCACCTTCCTGAACGAGGGAAGGGCGGCTATGATGGGCCACGTTTTTTTGCTTACAACCTGGAGACTTCCATGAGCAGCGATCTTATCAAACACGTCACCGACGCTAGCTTCGACGTCGACGTCCTCAAGGCCGAAGGCGCTGTACTGGTCGACTACTGGGCTGAATGGTGCGGCCCTTGCAAAATGATCGCTCCTGTCCTGGACGAAATTGCTGAAACCTACAAAGGCAAACTGACCGTTGCCAAGCTGAACATCGACGAGAACCAGGAAACCCCGGCCAAGCATGGCGTGCGTGGTATCCCGACTCTGATGCTGTTCAAGAACGGCAACGTTGAAGCGACCAAGGTCGGCGCACTGTCGAAGTCGCAACTGGCGGCCTTCCTCGACGCCAACATTTAAGCGTTGTTATAAAGCGTCAGGAAAAGGCCCCGCATATTGCGGGGCCTTTTCGTTATTGAGGGCTAGACGCTCCGAAACTCAGGTGGTACATTCGGCCCCGCACTGGTTTCTCCATTGCCCCCTGCTAGCCGTCGCCGACGCACTCCTTTTCGAATAAGTACGCGATCCTGTCGCCTTCTCTGCGGCGCGGCCTCATTAAGCCAAAAGCTTAATTTCCCCCCCTCCATAAATGATTACGTCATTCCTATATGAATCTGACTGAACTCAAGCAAAAGCCGATTACCGAACTGCTCGAATTGGCCGAACAGATGGGCATAGAAAATATGGCCCGTTCGCGCAAGCAGGACGTGATTTTCTCCCTGCTCAAAAAGCACGCGAAAAGCGGCGAGGAAATCTCCGGTGATGGCGTGCTGGAGATTCTCCAGGACGGCTTCGGCTTCCTGCGCTCCGCTGACGCTTCCTATCTCGCCGGCCCAGACGATATCTACGTCTCGCCGAGCCAGATCCGTCGCTTCAACTTGCGCACCGGTGACACCATCGTTGGCAAGATCCGCCCTCCGAAGGAAGGCGAGCGTTATTTCGCGCTGCTCAAGGTCGACACGATCAACTACGATCGTCCCGAGAACGCGAAAAACAAGATTCTCTTCGAGAACCTGACCCCGCTGTTCCCGACCGTGCGCATGAAGATGGAAGCCGGCAACGGTTCCACCGAAGACTTGACCGGTCGTGTCATCGACCTGTGCGCCCCGATCGGCAAAGGCCAGCGCGGTCTGATCGTTGCACCGCCGAAAGCCGGTAAAACGATCATGCTGCAGAACATCGCCGCCAACATCGCTCGTAACAACCCTGAAGTTCACCTGATCGTATTGCTGATCGATGAACGTCCGGAAGAAGTGACCGAAATGCAGCGCACCGTGCGCGGCGAAGTGGTTGCCTCGACGTTCGATGAGCCGCCAACCCGCCACGTGCAGGTTGCAGAAATGGTGATCGAGAAGGCCAAGCGCCTGGTCGAACACAAGAAAGACGTGGTGATCCTGCTCGACTCCATCACCCGTCTGGCTCGTGCCTACAACACCGTGATCCCGAGCTCCGGCAAAGTACTCACCGGTGGTGTCGATGCCCACGCACTGGAGAAACCGAAACGTTTCTTCGGCGCCGCGCGGAACATCGAGGAAGGCGGTTCGCTGACCATCATCGCCACCGCGCTGGTTGAAACCGGCTCGAAGATGGACGAAGTGATCTACGAAGAATTCAAAGGCACCGGCAACATGGAACTGCCTCTGGACCGTCGTATCGCTGAAAAACGCGTCTTCCCGGCCATCAATATCAACCGTTCCGGCACCCGCCGCGAAGAGTTGCTGACGGCCGACGACGAGTTGCAGCGCATGTGGATTCTGCGCAAGCTGCTGCACCCGATGGACGAAATTGCGGCCATCGAGTTCCTGGTCGACAAGCTGAAAACGACCAAGACCAACGACGAGTTCTTCTTGTCGATGAAGCGCAAGTAAGGCGGTTTTTACATCCGCTTAAAATGGCGTCCTTCGGGGCGCCATTTTTTTTGCCAGAAAAATGGGAGGTTTGTGATTAACTCCGGTCAGTTAGAAAACAAAAAAACGATCGTAAAAACAATCAACTGACTGGCCTTACTGTTTATGAGCACGCTTGCTTATCGAAGGGATATCGACGGTTTACGCGCAATCGCCGTGATTGCCGTGGTGCTGTTCCATTTTGGCGTTCCAGGGTTTACCGGCGGGTTCGTCGGCGTCGACATCTTCTTTGTGATTTCCGGCTACCTGATCACCTCGATCATCTGGAACCAGCGTCAGGCTGGGCGTTTCAGCTTTGTCGACTTCTGGGCCCGCCGTGCCCGGCGAATCCTCCCCGCGCTGTTTGCCATGATCATTGCCGTGCTGGCGGTGGGCTGGTTTCTACTAGCGCCCAAGGACTATGAAGAACTGGGGCGCTCGGTGCGTTACCAGGTGATGTTTGTCTCCAACATCCTGTTCATGCGTCAGGACGGCTACTTTGACGTTGCTTCCGACCTCAAGCCCTTGCTGCATACCTGGTCGCTGGCGGTTGAAGAGCAGTTCTATATCGTTTTCCCGTTGTTGCTGACGCTGTTGTCGAGTCGCCTGAAAGCCTGGCGTCTGGCGCTGTTCGCCGTATTGCTGGTGTCTTTCGGGCTCAGTGTCTGGGCCGTTGCGCATCACCCTGAGAAAGCGTTTTTCCTGTTGCCGATGCGCGCCTGGGAGTTGTTGGCCGGCGCCATGCTGGCCGTGGCGCCCAGAAGCCAATGGCGCCTGACCACCGCCGGGGCTCAAGTGGTCAGCCTGGCCGGGTTCGGGTTGATTCTGCTGGCGATAGTGGGTTACGACAAAAGCACGCCATTTCCCGGTGTCGCGGCGTTGTTGCCGACCTTGGGCGTGGTTGCACTGATCTGGGCCAACGGACACCGGCAGACCCTGGTGGGTGGGCTGCTGGCCAGTCGCGTACTGGTCGGTCTCGGGCTGATTTCCTATTCCTGGTACCTGTGGCATTGGCCGGTGTTTGTCTTCGTCAGTTACGCCAGTGTCGAGGAGCCCGGCCCGTTTGATATTGCCGGCTTGATTCTGCTCACCCTGGTGCTGGGCTACTTGTCGTGGAAATTTGTCGAGACGCCGTTCCGTGAGCGACGGCTGCTGGCAGGTCGTCGGCAGATGCTGCTGGCGGCGGGCGTCGGTGTACTGGTGCTGGGGCTGGCTGGGCAAACGTTGCGCTGGACCCATGGCTTGCCTTCGCGCCTGTCCGATCAAGCGTTGCAGTACGCCAAGGCGAAGGAATGGCGTCCGGAACTGATGCGCTGCCTGGCCGACGACAAAACCCCTGACGACAAGCTCTTCTGTCACTACGGGGCGCCGGCGTTGTCGTCACGGTTGCTGGTCTGGGGCGACAGTCACGCCACCGCGCTGATTCCGGTATTCGATGAGGGGGCGCAGAAGCATGGCGTCAGCGTGATTCTCGCCAGCTCCACGGGCTGCCTCCCGGTGGAAGGGCTTGAGCACGATCAACGGTGCGCCCGTTTCAATCGTCGGGTCGAGCAGGAGTTGAAGCCGCAGTCGGTGGGCGATGTGGTGCTTGTCGCGCGCTGGAGCCTGTATCTCTATGGTGATGCGAAAGGCGATCTCGGGCATGCACTGAAAGATGCCCATGGTCGTTACGAAAGGGCCAATGCCGAGCAGCAACTGGCGGAAGGGTTGCAGGCGACCATCCGGCAATTGCGCAATGGCGGGCATCGCGTCTGGCTGATCAAGGAAGCGCCGTTGCAACCCTTCAGCCCGCCTTACCGCCTCAGCCGCCTGGCCATGCTGCATCGTCCGACCGATGACGTCGGTTTAGCAGTGGCTGAGCACTTCAAGCGCCAGGCGTTCATCAGCCAACTGTTCGCGCAGATAGCGGCGGCGAACCCCGGCGTGACCGTGGTTGATCCGGCGCCATTGCTGTGCGATCACGCGGGCCTGTGCCGCGCTGAACTCGACGGTCATTCGCTGTATACCGACGACAATCACCTGTCGGAAGTCGGTGCGCGCTTTATCGCGCCGGTGCTTGAGCCGCTGTTCAAGCGCTTGCAAGCCCGCACGACACTGGGCAATGGCAACGCAAATGCGGCCAAGTAAGCAGCGATAAGCTGCCAGCGGGCGGCAGAGCAGGTAGGATGTACGCCTATTTTAGGGGTGCCATCGTCAATGAAATTCAAGGATCTTCGGGATTTCGTGCAGCAGCTTGAGCAGCGCGGAGAGTTGAAACGCATCCAGATCCCCGTCTCTCCAGTGCTGGAGATGACCGAAGTCTGTGATCGCACGCTTCGGGCAAAGGGCCCGGCGCTGTTGTTCGAAAACCCGACCGGCTACGACATTCCGGTGCTCGGCAACCTGTTCGGCACCCCCGAGCGGGTGGCGATGGGCATGGGCGCCGAGGCGGTCAGCGAGCTGCGCGAGATCGGCAAGCTGCTGGCCTTCCTCAAAGAGCCCGAGCCGCCGAAGGGCTTGAAAGACGCCTGGTCCAAGCTGCCGATCTTCCGCAAGATCATTGCGATGGCGCCGAAAGTCGTGAAAGACGCGGTGTGCCAGGAAGTGGTCATCGAAGGCGACGACGTCGATCTGGCGATGCTGCCGGTGCAGACCTGCTGGCCCGGCGACGTCGGCCCGCTGATCACCTGGGGCCTGACCGTCACCAAAGGTCCGAACAAAGACCGCCAGAACCTCGGCATCTACCGTCAGCAAGTGATTGGCCGCAACAAGGTCATCATGCGCTGGCTGAGCCACCGGGGCGGCGCGCTGGATTACCGTGAGTGGTGCGAAAAGCATCCCGGCCAGCCGTTCCCGGTCTCCGTGGCCCTGGGCGCTGACCCGGCGACCATCCTTGGCGCCGTGACGCCGGTACCGGACAGCCTCTCCGAATACGCCTTCGCCGGTCTGCTGCGCGGCAACCGCACCGAACTGGTGAAGTGCCGCGGCAACGACCTGCAAGTGCCGGCCACCGCCGAGATCATCCTTGAAGGCGTGATCCATCCGGGCGAGATGGCCGACGAGGGCCCTTACGGCGATCACACTGGCTACTACAACGAAGTCGACAGCTTTCCGGTGTTCACCGTCGAGCGCATTACCCATCGGATCAAACCGATCTACCACAGCACCTACACCGGCCGTCCGCCGGATGAGCCGGCGATTCTCGGCGTGGCGCTGAACGAAGTGTTCGTGCCGATCCTGCAGAAGCAGTTCCCGGAAATCACCGACTTCTACTTGCCGCCGGAAGGTTGCTCGTACCGCATGGCCATCGTGACCATGAAGAAGTCGTATCCGGGCCACGCCAAGCGGGTAATGCTCGGTGTCTGGTCGTTTTTGCGACAGTTCATGTACACCAAGTTCGTTATCGTCACAGACGACGATATCAATGCGCGAGACTGGAACGACGTGATCTGGGCCATCACCACGCGCATGGACCCCAAGCGCGACACGGTGATGATCGACAACACGCCGATCGACTACCTCGACTTCGCCTCGCCGGTCTCCGGGCTGGGTTCGAAGATGGGGCTCGATGCCACGCATAAATGGCCGGGCGAAACCACTCGCGAGTGGGGCCGGGTGATCGTCAAGGACGACGCCGTGACCCAACGGATCGATGCCATCTGGAATCAGTTAGGAATAGATTGATGCGTGTAACCTTGCAGCCTTCCGGAGCAGTGCTAGAGATTCTGCCCGGCGAGCGTATTCTCGATGGCGCGCGGCGCCTGGGCTATGAATGCCCGCAAAGCTGTCGTAACGGCAATTGCCACGTGTGCGCGGCGTTGCTGGTGGAAGGCCGGGTCGAACAGGACGGCGGTGTGCGTGACCATGGCGAGTTCTACACTTGCATAGCAGAGCCGCTGGAAGACTGCATCGTGCTGTGGGATGGCGTGCTCGCGCTGGGAGAACTGCCGGTGCGCAGCTTTTCGTGTCAGGTCATTGAATGCAGGGACGTCGGCGGCGATACCTTTCGCGTGCATCTGCGGGCGCCAGCCGGCAAGCCACCGCGTTATCACGCGGGTCAGTATTTGATGATCGAACGTGAAAACGGCGAGAAATCCGCCTTCTCCCTGGCCTCGGCACCGCATTCCGGCCGCGACCTGGAAATTCATGTGTTGGCGCGCGAAAGCAGTGCGCTGAGCCTGATCGAACAACTGCAACGCAACCCGATGGTGCGGATCGAGATGCCGTTCGGCGATACCCATCTGGCGGAACTGCCGGACGGTCCGCTGGTGCTGATTGCCGCTGGCACCGGCATGGGCCAGATCCACAGCCTGATCGAACATTGCCGGGCCGCGGGTTTTAAACATCCGGTGCATCTGTATTGGGGTGTGCGTCGGCCTGAAGACTTTTATGAAATCGAACATTGGGATGAGTGGCTGAAACTGCCCAATCTGTTCCTGCATAAAGTCGTCAGCGATCAATGCGGCTGGCAGGGGCGTTGCGGCATGTTGCATGAGGCAGTGTGTGAGGACTTCCCTGATCTGAAAGCGCTGCACGTATATGCCAGCGGCTCACCGGCCATGGTCTACGGCACACTGGATGCGTTGGTTGAAGCGGGGATGGATGCGCATCAGATGCGCGCCGACGTCTTTGCCTACGCGCCACGATCTTGATCCGCGATTCTAATCGTTATAACTCCCTATATAGCCGATCGGTATTTATAAATTTATATAAATGCCGGTAGGTTATATCCAAGCAAGGCAATTATTTAAGAACTGTGCCATGGCACTTAAATTGCCTTAAAACATATGTGCCTTATTGTTACAGCGGTGCGTTCTATTTAGTAATTCTTTATCCGCGGGGAGCTGAACGCTATTCGCCATGAGCGCCATTGAATCTTCATTTTTGAATCTGGCTTACCCTCCGCGGCTCGATCTGGGACCGCAGCTTACGCACGAACAATTACTCAGCTCGATGCAGTCGACCATGGCTCGACACAAGGGCGGGCCCGTCTGGTTATTCGCTTATGGTTCGCTGATCTGGCGCCCTGAATGTGCGGCGGTGGAGCGAGTGCGCGGCCGAGTGCATGGCTACCATCGCGGGTTATACCTGTGGTCCCACGAACATCGCGGCACGCCGGAAGTCCCTGGTCTGGTCTTTGGCCTGGATCGCGGCGGTTCTTGCAGCGGCTTCGCTTACCGTTTGCCCGAAGAACAACTGGAAGCCTCGCTTTATGCGCTTTGGCAGCGCGAAATGCCGTTCCCGTCCTATCGCCCACACTGGCTCAACTGCCGTCTCGAAGACGGAAGCCAGGTTCAGGCGTTGGGGTTTGTGTTGGAGCGACACTTGCCCAGCTATGCCGGCAACTTGCCGGATCATGTGCTGAGCCATGTGTTCGAAAACGCTTGCGGGCGTTACGGCACCACTCGCGATTATGTCGAGCAGACCGCTAACGCCCTGCGTAGCCACGCCATGCCAGACCGGAATCTGGAGGCGCGGCTCAAGCGCTGCCAATCAAAAGCCGATCAGGCGATCGCTTCTTCTCGGGTCTGACTGGCGATTTGCTTGTGCCCCAGCGTGGGCGCCAGGAACGCCATTGCCAGCAAGCAGGCGGCGACCAACAGGATGAAGCCGCCATCCCAGCCGAAGTAGTCCACGGTGTAGCCCATCAGCGCACTGGCCGCGACTGACCCGCCCAAGTAACCGAACAGACCGGTAAAGCCCGCGGCAGTACCGGCGGCCTTTTTCGGTACCAGTTCCAGCGCTTGCAAGCCCACCAGCATCACCGGGCCGTAGATCAGGAAGCCGATCGCGAACAGCGAGATCATGTCGACCATCGGGTTACCCGGCGGATTCAGCCAGTACACGATCGTCGCAACGGTCACCAACGCCATGAACACCATGCCGGTCAGGCCACGGTTGCCACGGAAAACCTTGTCCGACATCCAGCCGCACAGCAACGTGCCCGGAATGCCTGCCCACTCATAGAGGAAATACGCCCACGAACTCTTGTCGAAGTCGAAGTGCTTGACCTCTTTGAGGTAAGTCGGTGCCCAGTCCAGGATGCCGTAGCGCAGCAGGTAGACGAAGACGTTAGCCAGGGCAATGAACCAGAGCATTTTGTTGCGCAGCACGTATTTGACGAAGATGTCCTTGGCGCTGAATTCTTCTTCGTGGCTGGCGTCGTAGCCTTCCGGGTAATCGTTCTTGTACTTCTCGATCGGCGGCAGGCCTGTCGATTGCGGCGTGTCGCGCATCACAATGAACGCAAACACGGCGACGAGCAGCGCCACGGCGGCCGGGACGTAGAACTTGCTGTGCCAGTCGTTGAACCAGCCCATGCCGAGAATCGCCAGCGGGCCGATCAAGCCACCGCCGACGTTATGCGCGGTGTTCCAGATCGACACCACTTGGCCACGTTCTTTCTGCGACCACCAGTGCACCATGGTGCGGCCACTTGGCGGCCAGCCCATGCCTTGCGCCCAGCCGTTGATGAACAACAGGATGAACATCATGGTCACGCTGGATGTCGCCCACGGTGCGAAACCGAAAACGAACATCACCCCGGCGGAGACCACCAGGCCGAAGGGCAGGAAGTAACGCGGGTTGGAGCGGTCGGACACGATGCCCATCAAAAACTTGGACAGACCGTAGGCGATGGCAATCGCCGACATGGCCACACCCAGTTGACCCTTCGTATAGCCTTGGGCGATCAGATCGGGGAACGCCAGGGTGAAGTTCTTGCGCAGCAGGTAGTAACCCGCATACCCGATGAAAATCCCGGCGAAGATCTGCCAGCGGAGGCGTTTATAGGTGTCGTCTATTTTTTCTTCAGGCAATGGAGCCTGATGTGCGGCAGGACGAAAGAAAGCAAACATTCAAGAGCTCCAGATTTCTTGTTTTGACTGCGGATGCGAATGTTACAGTTTCGTTACCGAAAATAGCACCGGTTCGCATCGACCAAACAGCGGAAATGTGGGCAGTTGCGTGTTCCTTTATGAACATGTCGCACAGGTATAAGTGAAGGGCGTTATGGGAATGGTCCTGGGCGGCGGTTGATGAGGCATTTCAAGCGTCCTGAAAAAGCGGCCCGGACAATCCGGCCCGCTTTTTAAGGTTCAGCGAACCTGTACCACCACTTTCCCGACCGCTTTGCGCTGGCCAAGATCATTGATCGCCTGCGCCGCATTGCTCAGCGGATACACCTGCGAAACCAACGGCCTCAGTTTGCCCTCGGCAAACCAGCCAAATAACTGCTGGAAGTTCGCCGCGTTGTCCTGCGGCTGGCGTTGGGCAAACGAACCCCAGAACACGCCGACTACGGCCGCGCCCTTGAGCAGCGCCAGGTTCACCGGTAGTTCCGGAATGCGTCCGCTGGCGAAGCCGACCACCAGCAAGCGGCCGTTCCAGGCGATGGCGCGGATGGCCTGGTCGAACAGATCGCCGCCGACCGGGTCGTAAATCACGTCGGCACCCTGGCCGTCGGTCAGGCGTTTGATTTCGTCCTTGAGGCTGGTTTCGCTGTAGTTGATCAGTTCATCGGCGCCGGCTGCCTTGGCCACCGCAAGTTTTTCGGCGCTGCTGGCGGCGGCAATCACGCGGGCGCCCATGGCTTTGCCGATTTCCACGGCGGCCAGGCCAACACCGCCGGAAGCGCCGAGCACCAGCAGGGTTTCACCCGGTTGCAGGTTGGCCCGTTGCTTGAGTGCGTGCATCGAGGTGCCGTAGGTCATGCTGAACGCGGCGGCGGTGTTGAAGTCCATCGAGGGCGGGATCGGCAGCACGTTGTAGCCCGGCACGGCGACCTGCTCGGCGAAACTGCCCCAGCCGGTCAGGGCCATGACCCGGTCACCGACCTTGAGGTGGCTGATTTTTTCGCCCACTGCACTGACCACACCGGCCGCTTCGCCACCCGGGGAAAACGGGAAGGGCGGCTTGAATTGGTATTTGCCCTCGATGATCAGCGTGTCCGGGAAATTCACCCCGGCGGCATGCACGTCCAGCAGGATTTCATTCTTCTTCGCGACAGGGCTGGCGACGTCTTCCAGCACCAGCGATTCGGCAGGGCCGAAGGCTTTGCACAGCACGGCTTTCATCAGGGCTATTCCTTTGGGAGTGATGGCCGATAAGTGTAGGTGTGTGAGTCGATGGGTCAACGAGCATGCCCGACCCTGATAGTCAGCCATAAGCTTGTGCTTGAGCGGCGGGTCGTTATGCTAGGCCGCAAACCGGATAAGGAGCGAATTGTGAAAGCGTGGATCATGTTGTTGCTGGCCCTGTCTCTGCCTGTGGCAGCGATGGCCGAAGAAGCCAAAGAAGGTGAAGCTCCGAAGGTCAATTACATCACCCTGAGCCCGCCGTTCGTGGGCAACTATGGGCTGGACGGTACGCCGAAGCTCAAGGTCTACAAGGCCGATGTGGCATTGCGCGTGACCGGTGAGGAGGCGACCAAGGCAGTGAAGGCCAACGAGCCGTTGATCCGTAATCAGCTGGTGGCGTTGTTTGCCCAGCAGACGACCGAAGCGATGAGCAACGTTGAAGCCAAGGAGAAGCTGCGTCAGGAAGCCCTGAAGCAGACTCAGCAAGTGATGAACGATGAGACCGGCAAGCCGATGGTTGAGGATTTGTTGTTCAACAACCTCATCATTCAGTAAGTCTCTCGCTGCCCGGGCCGGCCTCTTCGCGAGCAATCCCGCTCCCACAGGACCTGAGCAGAACCCTGTGGGCGCCGGCTTGCCCGCGATTCAGGACGCCAGGCTCTTGCGAAACCGCATCAGCGCCACGCTAAAAAACAGCAGGCCAATGACGCTCAATGCCAGCAAGTCCGGCCACACCACATTGATCCCCGCGTCGCGAAACAGTATCGCGGCGCTGAGGCTGACGAAGTGGGTCGATGGCGAGCCCTGCATGACCCATTGCAGCCATTGCGGCATGCTGTCGAGCGGCGTACTGCCGCCGGAGAGCAGCAACATCGGGATGATCACCGGAATCGCCAGCAGGCCGAATTGCGGTGTCGAGCGGGCGAGGGTCGCAAGGAATATCCCCAGCGCTGTGCTGGCGAACAGATAAACGGCCGTCACCATCAGGAACAGGGTCATGGAACCGGCCAGCGGCACGCCGAGTGCACCTTTGACGATCACCTCCAGCGAGATCCAGGTGCACAGCACCACCACCAGCATGTTGCTCCAGATTTTCGCCAACATGATTTCAAGCGCCGTGAGGGGCAGCACCAGCAAATGGTCGAGGGTGCCGTGTTCGCGCTCACGCAGCAACGCTGTGCCGGTCAGGATGATGGCGAGGATGGTGATGTTGTTGACGATTTGAATCACCGCCAGGAACCAGCCGCCCTCCAGATTGGTATTGAACAGCGCTCGGGTGGTCAGCAGCACGGGGGCTTTGCTCGCTGCATCGCCTTGTTCACTGTAGGTCTGCAGTTCGCGCTGGAAAATCCGTCCGATGTAGCCCGCCCCCATGAAAGCCTGGCTCATGGCCGTGGCGTCGACGTTGACCTGCACGGCTGGCTGGCGGCCAGCCAACAGATCTGCCTGGAAATTGGCCGGAATATTGATGACGAAGGTGAATCGACCGCTGTCCAGCACATCGTCCAGTTGTTCATAGGGCAACGACACCGGCGCCTGGAATTCCGGCGGCTGCAGGGCTTGCGCCAATTGTCGTGACAGGTGGCTGTGATCTTCATCGACCATGGCCACGCTGGCGTTGTGCACGCCAATCACCGAGCCCGCGGCCGGCATGTAGATCGCGACGGTGAAGGCATAGAACAGGAACAGCAGCAACACGCTGTCGTGTCGCAGGCTGGTGAGTTCCTTGAGGCCAAGTCGCAGGATGTGCGCAAGCTTGTGCATCAGGCCTCCTGCTTTTTCAGCATGGCCAGGCTAAGGCCGGTAAACCCCAGGAAGAACCCGAACAGTGCCAGGCATTGCGGCCACAACTGCCGGATATCCAGGGCCTTGGTAAACGTGCCAACGGCAATATCAAGGAAGTAACCCGCCGGGAACAGCATCCCCATGACAGCAGCCGCGCCATCGAGTGACGAGCGCGGCACGATCAAGCCGGAAAACTGAATGGTCGGCAGACTGGTAATGATCATGGTGCCGAGAATGGCGGCAATCTGGGTTCGGGTGAACGCCGAAATCAACAGGCCCATGCTGGTGGTCGCCAGCACGTAGAGCAGCCCGCCGAAGGCCAGGGTCAGGCCGCTGCCCTTGAAAGGCACGCCGAACAGCCAGCGATTCATGGCCGTCAGGACGGCGAGGTTGATCAAGCTGATGGCCAGATATGGCGCTTGCTTACCTAGCAGGAACTCCAGTCGCGTCAGCGGTGTGGCGTAGAAGTTGGTGATCGAACCCAGTTCTTTCTCCCGCACGATGCCCAGCGCCGTCAGCATGGCCGGGATGAACGCCAGGATCAGCGCCATCACCCCGGGACCGATGGCGTTGACGCTGACGACATCCTGGTTGTAGCGGAAGCGGGTTTCCAGTTGGGCTGCCGCTTGCCGGTTCAGTGCGGGGCTGGACTGCTCGGCCAATTGCACCAGGTTGGCCAGGTGTACCGCTTCCACGTAATTGCGGCTGGTTTCGGCGCGAAACGGCATGCCGCCATCGAGCCAGGCCGCGACAGCGGGTTGGCGACCGGCGAACAAGTCCCGGCCGAATCCCGGCGGGATTTCCAGCGCCAGTTTGATTTCCGAGCGCTGTAATCGTCGATGCAATTGCGCCGGATCGCTGATGGGCGGTTGTTCGTCGAAGTAACGGGAGCTGCGGAAAGCCTCCAGATACGCCCGGCTTTGTGGCGTCTGGTCCTGGTCGTAAACCGCGAAGGCGAGTTTTTCCACATCCAGGGAAATGCCGTAGCCGAAGATCACCATCATGAACATCGCCCCGAGCAGGGCAAAGGCCATGCGCACTTTATCGCGCAGCAACTCCTTGCTTTCACGACTCGCCAGCGCCCGCAACCGTCCAAAACTGAAGCGGCTGTCTTGCATCGGGGCGACGGGGGCGAGCGTCGTGTCGATGGGCGTTGGTGGCGCCGCCGTTGCGATCGGCCCCTGGGCCTGCTCCAGGCAGGTGACGAACGCCGCCTCCAGAGTCTGGCCCTTGAACTGCAGTTGCAGAGCCGCCGGGGTGTCGCAGGCCAGGACCTTGCCGGCGTGCATCAGCGAGATGCGGTCACAGCGCTGGGCTTCGTTCATGAAATGCGTGGAGAGGAAAATCGTCACGCCCTGTTCGCGGGACAATTCGATCAGCAGCCGCCAGAAATCATCCCGTGCGGCCGGGTCGACGCCGGACGTCGGTTCGTCGAGGATCAGCACTTCGGGGCGATGCAGCACCGCCACCGCCAGGGATAAGCGTTGGCGCAGGCCCAGTGGCAGTGCTCCGGACGGCTGATGAGCGACGCTGCCCAGGTTGAAGCGCTGGATCAGCTCATCGATGCGTTGTGCGCTCTCGGCCTTGGGCAAATCGAACAGTCGGGCGTGCAAGTCCAGATTCTGCCGCACGCTGAGTTCGCCATAGAGCGAGAAGCTCTGGGACATGAAGCCGACGCGCTTGCGGGTAGCCAGATCCTTGGCATTCACTGGATTGCCCAGCAGCGTGGCGCGGCCTTCGCTGGCCGGGATCAGCCCGGTGAGGACTTTCATGGTGGTGGTTTTGCCGCAGCCATTGGAGCCCAGAAACCCGAAGATCTCGCCGCGGCCGATGGCGAAGCTGACCTTGTCCACCGCCGTGAAATCGCCGAAGCGCAGGGTCAGGTCATGGGCTTCGATGGCGATGTCGGCCGTGGCGTTGGTTCGGGCAGGGATCACCAGCGGCTGGTTGTCACGGCCGCTGTCGCCCTGAAAGTGAGTAAAGGCCTCATCGAGCTTGCCGCTGGGGGTCGCTGCCCCGAGGTCGCGGGTCAAGCCGGCGGCAATCAGTTTGCCGCCATCGAGCATCAGGCAGTGTTCGAATTGCTCGGCCTCTTCCATGTACGCGGTGGCAACCAACAGCGTCAATTGCGGACGTTGACGCCGGACGTCATCAATCAATTCCCAGAAGCGCCGCCGGGACAGCGGATCGACGCCGGTGGTCGGTTCATCGAGGATCAACAGGTCGGGTTCATGAATCAGCGCACAACAGAGGCCGAGCTTCTGTTTCATGCCGCCCGATAACTTGCCCGCCGGGCGCTCGGCAAACCGCTGCAGGTCGGTGGCCAGCAACAGACTTTGCATGCGCTGATCGCATTCGGCTCCGGACAGGCCGAACAAAGTGGCGAAGAAGTGAATGTTTTCGCTGATCGACAGCTCGGGATACAGGTTGCCGCCCAGGCCTTGAGGCATGAACGCAATTCGCGAATAGAGGCTGATACGGTGGCGCCGGTCCTGGATCGAGCCGCTGAGCACGTTCAGTTGGCCGTCTTGCAGCGTCTTCACGCCGGCAATCAATCCCAGCAGGCTGGATTTCCCGGCGCCGTCCGGACCGATCAAGCCGCACCGGGTGCCGGCGGGCAGGCTGAACGTGATGTCGGTCAGCACCTGCTGTTGGCCGTATCGGTGCTGAAGGCCGGTGGCTTGCAGCGCCAGGCCAGTCATTGAAGATTGGCCGGCCAGCCAATGGGCGCGGTGCGCACGTAGCCGTTACCGGGCATCCCCGGTTTGGCCTGGGGCACGCTGCTGGGTTGGGTCAGGCGCAGCTTGACCCGAAACACCAGTTTCTGACGTTCGTCGCGGGTCTCGACTTCTTTGGGGGTGAATTGCGATTTGGCTGCCACGAAGCTGATTTTCGCCGGCAACGGCTGGCCGGGCAGGGCGTCCAGCAGGATCCGCGCTTCATCACCGACCGCCAGGCGTCCCACTACGGATGTGGCGAGATAGAGGTTCATGTACTGATCGTTCGGATCAATCAGCAACAACACTCGCCCACCGGCACCGAGGACTTCACCGGGTTCGGCCATGCGCAGCTGAATCACCCCGTCAATGGGCGCCCGCAGGCTGCTGTCGTCAATCTCGCTGGTCAGCTGAGCGACTTGTGCCTGCGCCGCGCCAATGGCGGCGCCGACGGCGGACACCTGCGCACGGGCCGCGGTGACGGCCGCGTTGCTCGTTTCGAAGCGAGATTGTTGCTGATCGATGGTCTGGCCACTGGAGAAGCCGCGTTTGAACAATTCCTGAGAACGGCTGAGCTCTTGGTGGGCAAGCCGTTGCTCGCTCTGGCGCAGTTGCACATTGGCCTGGGCGGCATTGAGGTTTTCCCGGGCGCGTATCACTTCGGCTTCGGCCTGGTTGCGCTGAGCTTCGAGAGTCCGGGTGTCCATGCGTGCCAGCAGCTGACCCTTGGTCACCTTGTCGCCTTCATCGACCAGGACTTCGGCCAGCCGGCCGGCTGTTTTGCTGGCGATCTGTACTTCAGTGGCTTCAAGTCGGCCATTACCGACATACAACCCTTCGGGCAGTCGGCTAAGGGTCGACTTCCAATAACCAAAACCCCCAGCGGCCAGTAACACTGCCCCCAGTAAAAAGGCGAAAAAAAGTGAAGAGCGGCGGTGAATCGACATGTCGGCATCCTGCGTCTGTAGCGTCGTAGTCTGACAGGCAAGCGGCGGGGCGACTTGATATCCGTCAACGGGGTGTCACGTCTGACCGATCCAGGCCAGAGCGTCGGGCGGTTCAGCTTGTTTAGCGCAGGCCGAGCACCACTGTCCATTGCT
Organism: Pseudomonas sp. PS02303; assembly: GCF_029959925.1. Taxonomy (NCBI): domain Bacteria; kingdom Pseudomonadati; phylum Pseudomonadota; class Gammaproteobacteria; order Pseudomonadales; family Pseudomonadaceae; genus Pseudomonas; species Pseudomonas sp. PS02303. The sequence goes on along the minus strand of NZ_JASCOM010000044.1, from coordinate 8,520 downwards.
CGGCGGTAACCGGCATCACCGACAACCTTGAGCCTTTCTGCACCAATGGCATCTCGGCCAACGCCGTCTGCTGCTTCAAGTAATCCAGCTTCAACACCTTGGGAAACGTCTCGACATGCGCAACATCAATCGCGCTCCAGGCGTTTTTCTCTGGCGTGGCCTTTGGATCGTAGTAATGACTTTCCGGCTCCAGCGCCGTTGGGTCCGGATACGCCGCTTGAATAATCTTTCCGATCCCGGCAATCCCGGGCTCCGGGCAGCTGGAGTGATAGAAGAAAAACTCGTCGCCCACCGCCATCGTCCGCAAAAAGTTTCGCGCCTGATAGTTGCGAACCCCATCCCAGCGCGCTTTGCCAAGCTTCGCCAGGTCTTTGATCGAGAGTTCATCGGGCTCGGATTTCATCAGCCAATAGGCCATGGTTTTTGCTCCTTGCGATGTGATTGGGCAAGTTGTCGGGCAATTTTATGACAAACCGACAGTCGGTTGACGCCAGCGTTTGCGTGTCAGTTCACGTTGCCGCAAAATGCCGGCCTTCTAAGCTTGACGCTGCTGCACGGCCTACACCTACAACGGAAACCGCTGCTGTCATCGTGTTGATGTGCCTTTGGGGGGCAATCGATGAAACGCAAACCGGATTTACTATGGATTTTGGTTATTTTGTTCGGCCTCGGCGTCGTGACCACCGGCTATGCCCAAAGCCTGTGGAACAACAAGACTGACGCGCCAATCGAAATCGCACAGCAACAACAGCCATCGGCCTTCAAGCGCTGAGCCTGTTTTTCGGGCGCCGCTGATTCCAGTGGCGTCTAGCCTGCGAAATACCACGCCTTGTCGGTAACCGTTCCTTGCAACGGCACATCCCAGCTCGCCTGAGCCAATCGTTCTACCTTCTGACATTCATGGGCCAGGCCCAGCAGCGTCGGCTTGCGCCAGTTTTTTCGCCGCGCCAGGTAGGCGAGGCTTCGATCGTAGAAACCGCCGCCCATTCCCAGGCGGCCGCCGACGTCGTCAAATCCCACCAATGGCAACAGCACCAGGTCCAGCGCCCAGACTTTGCGCTGGCGGGCGAGGTTGTGCCGGGGTTCGAGAATACGAAAGCGGTTGGGTTTGAGTTTTTCACCGGGACGAATCCGCTGGAACACCATTTTGGTCCGCGGCCAGGCACTGAGTACCGGTAGATAAGTCGCCTTGCCCCGACGTTGCGCCGCGCGCAGCAACAGGCGCGGGTCGATTTCACCGTCGGTGGGCAGGTAGAGGGAGATGTGTTTGGCCCGGCGAAACAACGGCTGCTGAGCCAATTGCTTGTACAGCCCGCGAGCAGCCTGGCGTTGCTGACTGGGGGTCAGTGCGCGGCGGGCCTTGCGCAGCATGCGTCGAAGTTGCGGGCGGGGCAGCAGCGCAGGTTCGGTCATGGATTCAGGCTTCGACAGGACGGATACGTAAAGCGTACCCGTAAAAAAGCCGATGCCGGTATTTAAACCGGCATCGGACTGGAATCAGGCTCCCCGGATGAACCGCTGCTGACTTAGCCCTTGAACCCGAAAGTTCAAGGTGGAAGATGCAGTAGGCTTTAAGGCTTTCCGTCTAGCGGACATGCACACCAGCCCAACGTGCAGCCTCCAGGGTAGTGCGAATCGGCTCAGGGACGTGGTCAACTGGCAAGCACCCCAGGGAGTGATGCGAGTATACCCCAAGCGGTTTCGTGTTTCAGCCCTTGGTGACGTCCGGATCGGTGGCGAGCACCAGATCGACGCGATCCAGCAGGTCGCGAACCTGCTCGCGAGTCGAGCCACTGGCCTGCACATCCGGGCGTTCTTCCTTGTGCAGAAGATCGTGCGTGATGTTCAGCGCGGCCATCACGGCAATGCGGTCGGCGCCGATGACTTTGCCGCTGCTGCGGATTTCACGCATCTTCCCGTCCAGGTAACGGGCGGCGCTCACCAGGTTGCTGCGCTCTTCCTGGGGGCAGATGATCGAATATTCTTTATCGAGGATCTGCACGGTAACGCTATTGCTTGAACTCATGAGTCTTGCTCCAGGGCCTTGAGGCGCGAAATCATTGATTCGACCTTACGCCGGGCGATTTCGTTCTTTTCAATGAGGTGAGCGCGTTCCTCGCGCCAGGTTTTTTCCTGAGCTAATAGGAGTCCGTTTTGACTCTTAAGTTGCTCGACCCGATTAATTAGCAGTTCGAGTCTGGCCATCAGCGCTTGCAGGTCGGTGTCTTCCATTGTGTCCACTGAATAGTCTGATGGGGGTAACGGGCGGACAGCCTTTAATAGTCTTGGCGAGTCTGTCGATGTAGGATACAAGGCCTTCATTCTAGACATAGCGCCGTCTGGCGCCTAGCTGCCCATGCCCATTCAGAATTCCCCGTACCAAGCCTTCGCCACCCTGCTGACTTCCAGCGGTCATAACGTCTCGCCTGCCGAACTGCACGGCCTGCTGCTCGGCCGCAGCTGCGCCGGTGCCGGTTTCGATGCCGAAGGCTGGCTGGTCGATGCCGCCGAACTGCTCGAAACTGAGCCCCAGGATAATGTCCGCAATGCCTTGATCGGCTTGCAGGAGATGGTCAAGGGCGAGCTCACCGGCGACGACGTCACTGTCGTTCTGCTGCTGCCGACCGATGACGCGCCACTGGCTGACCGTGCCGCGGCACTGGGCCAATGGTGCCAGGGCTTTCTCAGCGGTTTCGGCCTGAACTGCCGTGACAGCAGCATGCTGAGCACCGAAGCCACCGAAGTGTTGCAGGATCTGGCGGCCATTTCCCAGGTGCAAGACGCCCTGGAAGAGTCCGAAGACGGCGAAAGCGACTACATGGAAGTGATGGAATACCTGCGCGTTGCGCCGCTGCTGCTGTTCTCCGAAACCAAAAAAGCGGAAGAGCCGGCTGCGGCCAAGCCGTCGCTGCATTAATTGTTGCCAGGGAACGCCATCTGCCCATGATTCATATCCCGAAATCGGAATACAGCCGTCGCCGCAAGGCCCTGATGGCGCAGATGGAACCCAACAGCATCGCCATCCTGCCCGCCGCCGCAGTAGCCATACGCAACCGCGACGTCGAGCACGTCTACCGGCAGGACAGCGACTTCCAGTACCTCAGCGGCTTCCCCGAGCCTCAGGCCGTCATCGTACTGATGCCCGGTCGCGAACATGGCGAGTACATTCTGTTCTGCCGTGAACGCAACGCCGAGCGAGAACTGTGGGACGGCCTGCGCGCCGGCCAGGAAGGCGCGATCCGCGACTTCGGCGCCGACGATGCGTTTCCCATCACCGACATCGACGACATCCTGCCGGGCCTGATCGAAGGGCGCGACCGGGTGTATTCGGCCATGGGCAGCAACCCGGAATTCGACCGGCACCTGATGGAGTGGATCAACGTGATCCGCTCTAAAGCGCACCTCGGCGCCCAGCCGCCGAACGAATACGTTGCCCTGGATCATCTGCTGCACGACATGCGCCTGTATAAATCGGCGGCAGAAGTGAAGGTGATGCGCGAAGCCGCACGGATTTCCGCCCAGGCGCATATCCGGGCGATGCAGGCCAGCCGGGCCGGGCTGCACGAGTTCAGCCTCGAAGCCGAACTCGATTACGAGTTCCGCAAGGGCGGGGCGAAGATGCCGGCCTACGGTTCGATCGTCGCCGCCGGGCGTAACAGCTGCATCCTGCATTACCAGCAGAATGACGCCGTGCTCAAGGATGGCGACCTGGTGTTGATCGATGCCGGTTGCGAGATCGACTGCTACGCCAGCGACATCACCCGCACCTGGCCAGTCAACGGCAAGTATTCAGCGGAGCAGAAAGCGATTTACGAGTTGGTGCTGGCGTCGCAAGAAGCCGCATTCGCCGAAATCGCCCCGAACAAACACTGGAATCAGGCGCACGAAGCCACGGTCCGGGTGATTACCTCCGGTCTGGTGAAGTTGGGCCTGTTGCAGGGCGACGTCGACGAGTTGATCGCCAGCGAAGCCTATAAAGCGTTTTACATGCATCGTGCCGGCCATTGGTTGGGCATGGATGTGCATGACGTCGGCGAATACAAGGTCGGCGGCGAATGGCGGGTGCTGGAAGTCGGCATGGCGCTCACTGTGGAACCGGGCATTTACATTGCCCCGGACAACCAGAACGTAGCGAAGAAATGGCGCGGCATTGGCGTGCGCATCGAGGACGACGTGGTGGTCACCAAAAACGGTTGTGAAATCCTGACCCAAGGCGTGCCGAAAACGGTCGCCGAGATCGAGGCCTTGATGGCTGCTGCGCGGACAAAAGCGGCATGAGTCGAGTCAATCTGGCAATTATCGGTGGCGGCCTGGTGGGCGCCAGCCTCGCATTGGCGTTGCAGGCCGGGGCCAAGGCCCGTGGCTGGAAGATCGTGCTGATCGAACCGTTTGCCCCCGGCGATACGTATCAGCCGAGCTATGACGCCCGTTCTTCGGCGCTGTCCTACGGGGCCAAACAGATTTATCAACGGTTGGGCGTGTGGCAGGAAATCTCCCGCCGCGCCGAGCCGATCAAGCAGATTCATGTCTCCGACCGTGGACGTTTTTCCACCGCACGTTTGTCGGCGATGGAAGAGGGCGTGCCGGCGCTGGGTTATGTGGTGGAAAACGCCTGGCTCGGCCAATGCCTCTGGCAGGGCCTGGACAAGGATGTGGTCACTTGGCGTTGCCCGGCGGAAGTCACGCGCATGGAACCGCTGACCGATGGCTATCGCCTGACCCTCAACGATGAAACCACCCTGGAATGCGACCTTGCGGTGCTCGCTGATGGCGGCCGCTCGGGCCTGCGCGAGCAATTGGGCATCGGCATCAAAAAGCGTCCGTACAACCAGAGCGCACTGATTGCCAACATCACCCCGAGCGAAGCGCATAACGGCGTGGCCTTCGAGCGCTTCACCGATGACGGCCCGATGGCGTTGTTGCCGCTGCCGGACAACCGCTGCGCCCTGGTCTGGACCCGCTTGGGGATGGACGCGCAACGACTGGCGGCGCTGGATGAGCGCAGTTTCCTCAGCGAGTTGCAGGGCGTGTTCGGTTATCGCCTTGGCACCCTGAAGCAGGTGGGCGCGCGGCATCTGTACCCATTGACGCTGATCGAAGCCGAAGAGCAAGTGCGTCCGCATCTGGCCATCCTCGGCAACGCCGCCCACAGCCTGCACCCGATTGCCGGCCAGGGCTTCAACCTGTCGTTGCGTGATGCTCAAGCCCTGGCCGATGCGCTGCTGGCGAGCGACACGTCGCCCGGCGACTTCGCGACCTTGCAGGCTTATCGCGAGCGTCAGCGCATGGATCAGAACCTGACTGTGGGGTTCTCCGATCAGGTGACCCGTTTGTTCGGCAGCACCCAGCCACTGGTTTCGCTGGGCCGCAACATCGGCCTGCTCGGTCTCGATCTGCTGCCGCCGGCCAAGCGCTGGTTCGCCCGGCAAGCCATGGGCCTGGGTACGCGTCCCGATGCTTAAGTGGCTGACTGATACGTTCGGTAAAGCGCGGTTGATGCGGTGGTTCATGACCTTCTACCCGCCGTACCTCGGTGCCGGGGTGCGGGTGCAGCACATCAGCGATGACTTCCGGGACATTCAAGTGTCCATGGGACTGAGTTGGTACAACCGCAATTACGTCGGTACCCAGTTTGGCGGCAGCCTGTATTCGATGGTCGACCCGTTCTACATGCTGATGCTGATGGAAAACCTCGGTCGTCAGTTCATTGTCTGGGACAAGGCTGCCGACATCGATTTCATCGCGCCGGGCAAAGGGCCGGTGTTCGCCCGCTTCAGCATCGACGAGACCTTGCTCGACGAGATCCGTCGACAGACAGCGAACGGCGAAAAGTACCTGCCGCAGTTGCAGGTCGATATTCATGACGGTGCTGGCGCCCTGGTGGCGCGGGTGCAGAAAACCCTTTACGTGCGGCTCAAACCGCAAGCGAGACAGGCTTAAAGCATGGAAATGCGCGCAGATCTGCTGATTGTCGGGGCCGGAATGGTTGGCAGCGCCCTGGCGCTGGCGTTGCAAGACAGCGGGCTGGAAGTCCTGTTGCTGGACGGCAGCCCGATGAGCGTCAAACCCTTTGATGCCAAGGCGCCGTTTGAACCGAGGGTGAGTGCCTTGTCGGCGGCCAGCCAGCGCATTCTCGAGCGCCTGGGCGTGTGGGACGGCATCGCCAATCGCCGAAGCAGCCCTTACACCGACATGCAGGTCTGGGATGGCAGCGGCACCGGGCAGATTCGTTTCTCGGCCGCCAGTGTGCATGCCGACGTGCTGGGCCATATCGTCGAGAACCGCGTGGTTCAGGATGCCTTGCTGGATCGTCTGCACGACTGCGACCTCGGGATGCTGGCCAATGCGCGTCTGGAGCAGATGCGCCGCTCCGGCGATGACTGGCTGCTGACCCTGGCCGATGGTCGCACCTTGCGCGCGCCCCTGGTGATAGCGGCGGATGGCGCCAATTCGGCGGTGCGGCGCCTGACCGGCGTGGCCACGCGCGAGTGGGACTATCTGCACCATGCGATCGTCACCAGCGTGCGCAGCTCCAAACCTCATCAAATGACCGCGTGGCAGCGCTTCACCGACAACGGTCCATTGGCGTTTCTGCCGTTAGAGCGGGACGGTCAGCAGGATTGGTGTTCGATCGTCTGGTCGACCACGCCGAGCGAAGCCGAACGCCTGATGGCGCTGGACGACGGCGCTTTCTGTCTCGAATTGGAACGCGCCTTTGAAGGCCGGCTCGGCACGGTGCTCAGCGCCGACCCGCGTTTGTGCGTGCCGCTGCGTCAGCGGCATGCCAAGCGATATGTGGCTGAAGGTTTGGCGTTGATCGGTGATGCGGCGCATACCATTCACCCGCTGGCCGGGCAGGGCGTCAACCTCGGTTTTCTCGACGCCGCTGTGCTGGCCGAAGTGCTGCTGCAAGCGGCAGGGCGCGGCGAGCGATTGGCGGATGTGAAGGTGCTGAGTCGTTACGAGCGTCGGCGCATGCCGCACAACCTGGCGTTGATGGCGGCGATGGAAGGCTTTGAACGCTTGTTCCAGGCGGATCCGTTGCCAGTTCGCTGGTTGCGTAATGCCGGGTTGAAGATGGTTGACCAGATGCCGGAAGCCAAGGCGTTGTTCGTGCGCGAAGCGCTGGGGTTGATCGGGGATTTGCCGGCGCTGGCCAAGGCCTGACATCTTCATTGCGGCAGACGGCCTCGCTCCCACAGTTGAAATGCATTCCCCTGTGGGAGCGAGCCTGCTCGCGATGGCGTTGGTACATTCACACCCCATGTCGACCATGCAACATTTGGTAACGCCTCCGCGAACTGTTCGATTGAGAAGCTAAATGTGAGTCCTTATCATTTGCCCTCAATTTTCCAATCGAGAGATCGCTCCCATGTTGGCACCGAAGCGTCTACTGACTGCACTCGCCCTGACCCTGATCGGTAGCACCACTGCCCAGGCCGCCGACGAGGTGGTGGTTTACTCCTCGCGTATCGACGAGCTGATCAAGCCGGTCTTCGATGCCTACACCGCGAAAACCGGTGTGCAGGTGAAGTTCATCACCGACAAGGAAGCGCCGTTGATGCAGCGGATCAAGGCCGAGGGCGAGAACGCCACCGCCGACCTGCTGCTGACCGTCGATGCCGGCAACCTCTGGCAGGCGGAGCAGATGGGCATCCTGCAACCGTTCACCTCCAAGGTGATCGACGCCAACATCCCGCTGCAATACCGCTCCTCGGCTCACGCCTGGACTGGCTTGAGCCTGCGGGCCCGGACCATCGCCTACTCCACCGCGCGGGTGAAACCGGGCGAGCTGACCACTTACGAAGCGCTGGCCGATAAAAACTGGGAAGGTCGCCTGTGCCTGCGCACGGCGAAGAAGGTCTACAACCAGTCCTTGACCGCTACCATGATCGAAGTGCACGGCGCCGAAAAAACCGAGAAGATCCTCAAAGGTTGGGTCAACAACCTGTCCACCGATGTGTTCTCCGATGACATCGCGGTGCTGGAAGCGATCAACGCTGGCCAATGCGACGTCGGCATCGTCAACACTTACTACTATGGCCGCCTGCACAAACAGAAGCCTGACCTGGCCGTGAAGCTGTTCTGGCCGAACCAGGGCGATCGCGGCGTACACGTGAACCTGTCGGGCATCGGCCTGACCAAGCATGCACCGCATCCAGAAGCCGCCAAAGCCCTGGTTGAATGGATGACCACCCCTGAAGCGCAGAAGATCTTCGCTGACGTGAACCAGGAATTCCCGGCTAACCCTGCGGTTCAACCGTCTGCGGAAGTGGCGAGCTGGGGCAAGTTTGTGGCGGATACGCTACCGGTGGAAATTGCCGGCAAGCGTCAGGCTGAAGCGATTCGCATGATGGATCGGGCTGGCTGGAACTGACTTCACCGTTATTGTGGCGAGCGGCTACCTGTGGCGAGGGAGCTTGCTCCCGCTGGGCTGCGAAGCGGCCCTGTTGGCGTCGACAGGTCAGGATCGAGATGATCTGATAACCTCCTGCGGCTGCTTAGCACCCGAGCGGGAGC
>NZ_JASCOM010000449.1:0-2708 GCF_029959925.1 Pseudomonas sp. PS02303 | reverse complement strand
GCTTGCTCCCGCTCGGCTGCGAAGCAGTCGCAAAGCTTTTGGGGCCGCTTCGCGACCCAGCGGGAGCAAGCTCCCTCGCCACACAGGCGCGCTCCCACAGTGGGAACGATCAGCAGTTAATCGAGCAGCGAAATCGCCGTTGGTGCGTCGTTGCCGACCAGCGCCAGGTCTTCGAATTCATTGACGGCGTTGATCTCGGTGCCCATGGAAATGTTGGTCACGCGCTCCAGAATAATCTCGACGATCACCGGCACCTTGAACTCTTCGATCAGCTCTTGAGCCTTGCGCAGGGCAGGCTGGATCTGACCCGGTTCGAACACCCGCAGCGCCTTGCAACCGAGGCCCTCGGCCACCGCGACGTGGTCGACACCGTAACCATTGAGTTCCGGGGCGTTCAGGTTATCGAAGGACAGCTGTACGCAGTAGTCCATGTCGAAACCGCGCTGGGCCTGACGAATCAGCCCCAGGTACGAATTGTTGACCACAACGTGGATGTACGGCAGCTTGAACTGCGCGCCCACCGCCAATTCCTCGATCATGAACTGGAAATCATAGTCGCCCGACAGTGCCACGACCTTGCGGGTCGGATCGGCCTTGACCACGCCCAGTGCTGCCGGAATGGTCCAGCCCAACGGGCCGGCCTGGCCGCAGTTGATCCAGTGACGAGGCTTGTAGACGTGCAGGAACTGCGCGCCGGCAATCTGCGACAGACCGATGGTGCTGACGTAACAGGTGTCTTTGCCGAACACTTGGTTCATCTCTTCGTAAACCCGTTGCGGCTTGACCGGCACGTTGTCGAAGTGAGTCTTGCGCTGCAGGCTGGCTTTGCGCTGCTGGCAGTCTTGCAGCCAGGCGCTGCGGTTTTTCAGCTTGCCGGCGGCTTGCCATTCGCGAGCGACTTCGATGAACACGGTCAACGCGGCCGCGGCGTCGGAGACGATGCCCAGGTCCGGGTTGAATACGCGGCCGATTTGCGTCGGCTCGATGTCGACGTGAATGAACTTGCGGCCTTCGGTGTACACATCGATCGAACCGGTGTGGCGGTTGGCCCAACGGTTACCGACGCCCAACACCACGTCGGACTTGAGCAGGGTGGCGTTGCCGTAACGGTGCGACGTCTGCAAGCCGACCATGCCGACCATCAGCGGGTGATCGTCCGGGATGGTGCCCCAGCCCATCAGGGTCGGGATCACCGGGATACCGGTCAGCTCGGCGAATTCCACCAGCAACTCGCTGGCATCGGCATTGATGATGCCGCCACCGGCCACCAGCAATGGACGCTCGGCCTGATCGAGCATGGCCAGGGCCTTCTCGATTTGCACACGGTTAGCGGTTGGCTTGGCCAGCGGCAGTGGTTGGTAGGCATCGATGTCGAATTCGATTTCAGCCATCTGCACGTCGAACGGCAAGTCGATCAGCACCGGGCCTGGACGGCCGGAGCGCATTTCATAGAAGGCTTTCTGAAACGCGTAAGGCACCTGGCCCGGTTCCATGACGGTGGTTGCCCACTTGGTCACTGGTTTGACGATCGCGGTGATGTCGACAGCCTGGAAGTCTTCCTTGTGCATACGGGCGCGGGGGGCCTGGCCGGTAATGCAAAGAATCGGGATCGAGTCGGCCGAGGCGCTGTAGAGCCCGGTGACCATGTCGGTGCCGGCCGGGCCGGAGGTGCCGATGCACACGCCGATGTTGCCGGCCTTGGTGCGGGTGTAGCCCTCGGCCATGTGCGAGGCACCTTCAACGTGGCGTGCGAGGACGTGATCGATGCCACCAACCTTCTGCAAGGCGGAGTACAGCGGGTTGATCGCGGCGCCCGGGATGCCAAAAGCGGTATCAACCCCTTCACGGCGCATCACCAGAACGGCGGCTTCGATTGCTCTCATTTTGCTCATGGTTTTGTGCCTCTTACGTTTTGTAATTGTATACAAGTGGCTTTGCGCAGAGTGTATTCACGGCGGACAGCGCAGGTCAATCCATTTTCTCAAGCGACTGTTTCATTCGTCGGAGCCCGTTCTGCTGTGGCTTTTCGTCGCATGTGGCGCTTTTCGATAATTATTGTATACAAAAAAATAACTCATTGTGTTCTATTTGTTGCATCGGACTGCGACGCAAGCGCGCAGTCCACTGGCTTTCCCTATAACAAAATGAGGACGGCACCATGAGCGCTTTAACCTTGAAAGTTGCAGTCAACCTGATCGATCAGGCCATCACCGCTGGGCGTGCTAACTCCGCGGCTCCACTGACCATCGCGGTGCTGGATGCCGGCGGGCACTTGATTACCTTGCAGCGCGAAGACGGCGCCAGCCTGCTGCGCCCGCAAGTCGCCATCGGCAAAGCCTGGGGCGCCATCGCCCTCGGCAAAGGCTCACGCCTGCTGGCGCTGGACGCCCAACAACGACCGGCATTCTTTGCCGCGCTGAACAGCCTGGGGCAAGGCAGCGTCGTGCCGGCACCGGGCGGCGTGTTGATTCGGGATCAGGACGGGAATGTGCTGGGGGCGGTGGGGATCAGCGGGGATCTGTCGGATGTTGACGAGCAGTGCGCGATCAGTGCGATCGAGGCGGTGGGGTTGAGGGCGGATGCGGGGGTTACGGCATGATTTGGGGTGACTGATTAATCGCTATCGCGAGCAGGCTCACTCCTACAAGGATCGGGGTTGGACACAAAATGTCTGAACATCACAAATCCCCTGTAGGAGTGAGCCTGCT
>NZ_JASCOM010000448.1:0-2708 GCF_029959925.1 Pseudomonas sp. PS02303 | reverse complement strand
TTGCCCGCGAAGCTTTTCGCGCCAGCGGGGGCGCCTGCGCGGCAACGCCTCGCTCCTACAGGAATCTCGTCGTCATATCCATTTGCGACATCCTGAAATCCCGCTTTTGCCCATTTTTGCCGCTTGCAGCTGCAAATCACCGTTGCACCTGCCCATCCCCGCCATCCTTGTAGGGCAATCCCTACACCCAACCTTCCATCCCGCTGAGGCGATTCTCTCCTGCGCCCCGATTTGCGCGGTCGGCAGCGTCCACTAGGCTTAGTCCACAGCAGTCATCAACAAAAAAGGTGTGGGTATGAGCCAGGTCGATTCAAACGCAGGGGCCAGTGACATTCTGGTCAGCTTTCGTGGAGTGCAAAAAAGCTACGACGGCGAGAACCTGATCGTCAAAGACCTCAACCTGGAGATTCGCAAAGGCGAGTTCCTCACCTTGCTCGGGCCTTCCGGCTCCGGCAAGACCACCAGCCTGATGATGCTCGCCGGTTTCGAAACACCCACCGCCGGCGAGATCCAGTTGGCCGGACGCTCCATCAACAACGTACCGCCGCACAAGCGGGACATCGGCATGGTGTTCCAGAACTACGCGTTGTTCCCGCACATGACCGTCGCCGAGAACCTGGCGTTCCCGCTGACCGTGCGCGGCTTGAACAAGAGCGATGTCAGTGACCGGGTCAAACGCGTGCTGAGCATGGTTCAGCTCGACGCCTTCGCCCAGCGCTACCCGGCACAACTGTCCGGCGGTCAGCAACAGCGTGTGGCCCTGGCCCGCGCATTGGTGTTCGAACCGCAACTGGTGCTGATGGACGAACCCCTCGGCGCACTGGACAAACAACTGCGTGAACACATGCAGATGGAAATCAAACACCTGCACCAGCGCCTCGGCGTGACCGTGGTCTACGTGACTCACGACCAGGGCGAAGCCCTGACCATGTCCGACCGCGTGGCAGTGTTCCATCAGGGCGAGATCCAGCAGATCGCCGCGCCGCGCACCCTCTATGAAGAGCCGAAAAACACCTTCGTCGCCAATTTCATCGGCGAGAACAACCGCCTCAACGGCCGCTTGCACAGCCAGACCGGCGACCGCTGCATCGTCGAGCTCGGCCGCGGTGAAAAGGTTGAAGCCCTGGCGGTCAACGTCGGCAAAACCGGCGAACCGGTCACGCTGTCGATTCGCCCGGAACGCGTAAGCCTCAACGGCTCCAGCGAGTCCTGCGTCAACCGCTTCTCAGGGCGGGTAGCGGAATTCATCTATCTGGGCGACCACGTCCGGGTTCGCCTGGAAGTCTGCGGCAAGACCGACTTCTTCGTGAAACAACCGATTGCCGAGCTCGATCCCGCGCTGGCTGTCGGCGACGTGGTACCGCTTGGCTGGCAGGTCGAACACGTTCGCGCGCTCGACCCCCTTCTAGAGGCGAACTGATCGCCCCGGCTACACCAACACCAACCCTGCACGTGGAGAGAACAATAAATGTTGAGATCCCTGAAATTCACCGCTTTGGTCATGGGCATGATCGGTGCGGCACACGCGATGGCGGCGGGCCCGGATTTGACCGTGGTGTCCTTTGGCGGGGCGAACAAGGCGGCGCAGGTCAAAGCCTTCTACGCACCGTGGGAAGCGGCAGGCAACGGCAAGATCGTGGCTGGCGAATACAACGGTGAGATGGCCAAGGTAAAAGCCATGGTCGACACCAAGAGCGTGTCCTGGGACCTGGTGGAAGTTGAGTCGCCAGAACTGTCTCGCGGTTGCGACGAAGACATGTTCGAGCAACTTGATCCTGCGCTGTTCGGCAAATCCGAAGATTACGTCAAGGGCGCGATCCAGCCTTGCGGCGTAGGTTTCTTCGTGTGGTCGACCGTGTTGGCCTACAACGCCGACAAACTGGCCTCGGCACCGACCAGCTGGGTGGATTTCTGGGACACCAAGAAATTCCCGGGCAAGCGCGGCCTGCGTAAAGGCGCCAAGTACACCTTGGAATTCGCGCTGATGGCCGACGGCGTTGCGCCGAAAGACGTCTACAAAGTGCTGGCTGGCAAAGACGGTCAGGACCGCGCATTCAAGAAGCTCGATGAGCTCAAGCCAAGCATTCAGTGGTGGGAAGCCGGCGCACAACCGCCGCAATACCTCGCGTCCGGTGACGTGGTCATGAGCTCGGCCTACAACGGCCGGATCGCCGCCGTGCAGAAAGAAAGCAACCTGAAAGTCGTGTGGAACGGCGGTATCTACGACTTCGACGCATGGGCTATCCCGAAAGGTCTGGACGCCAAGCGCGCCGAAGCGGCGAAGAAATTCATCGCGTTCTCGGTGGCGCCGCAGCAGCAGAAGACCTACTCGGAAAACATCGCTTACGGCCCGGCCAACATTCAAACCGTACCGTTGTTGGCCAAGGATGTCCTGAAAGACATGCCGACCACCCCGGAAAACATCGCCAACCAGGTGCAGATCGACGTCAGCTTCTGGGCTGACAACGGCGAGCAACTGGAGCAGCGCTTCAATTCCTGGGCTGCCAAATAAGCAAGTCACACAGGACGACGGTTCTGCGGATGATCGTTCCCACGCTGTGCGTGGGAATGCCGCCCGGGATGCTCCGCGTCCCTGTGACGCAGAGCGTGGGAACGATCAGTCCCCTGTAGGAGCGAGGCTTGCCCGCGAAGGCGGCGTGTCAGTCAGCATTAATGTTGAATGTGTCGACGTTTTCGCGGGCAAGCCT
>NZ_JASCOM010000447.1:0-2739 GCF_029959925.1 Pseudomonas sp. PS02303 | reverse complement strand
AATCGCGATAGCGGAATGTCAGCCACATCAAATGTTGATTGTGCCGACGCTATCGCGAGCAGGCTCACGTCCACAAAACCAGTCAAGGCATCAATTGGGTGCCACCGAAAAATCCCCGCACCATTCCAGTTCAAAATCCCGCAACAGCCTGAGCCACCCACTACGCTCCGACAGGCATTTCCTACGTATCGCCCGATTGGCAAGCCCCTTGCTCTAGCCTGAACATCGTCCATTGCTGGAAGCCTTCCGATGCTGGTGATTCATCGCAGAATCGACCCTCAACCCGTCTGGGCCGCCGAGTTGCACCTGACTTTCGAGGCCCGGAGCAAAAGCCGTTTGCGCTGTTTCAGTGCCGAAGGCGAGGACGTCGGTTTGTTTTTGGAGCGCGGTCAGCCGCCACTGTATGACGGTGAGTGCCTGCAAGCCGAAGATGGGCGCATCGTCCGCGTCTGCGCCCGCCCCGAACAATTGCTGCATGTTACGTGCGCCAACGCGTTCGAACTGACTCGCGCGGCCTATCACCTGGGCAATCGCCACGTCGCCCTGCAAGTCGGTGATGGCTGGTTGCGCCTGCTCGATGATTACGTGCTCAAGGCCATGCTCGAACAGCTGGAGGCCAACGTCGACAACATCGAGGCACCGTTCCAGCCGGAACACGGCGCCTATGGGGGCGGCCATCACCATTCCCGCCACGGCGACGAGGACTTCAACTACCCGCCGAAATTGCACCAGTTCGGCGTCCGGTTATGAACCCGGCCTGGGCGCTGTTGCGCCTGGCCAGTCCACAACTGCCGATTGGCGGCTACAGCTATTCGCAAGGCCTGGAGATGGCGGTGGATAACGGCCGGGTGAACGATGCAGACAGCGCGCGACGCTGGATCAGCGATCAGTTGTTGCTGAACCTGGCACGCTTCGAAGCGCCGCTGCTGCTCGCCCATTGCACCGCTGCCTTTGATGAGAACTGGGGCCAGTTGCTGCAACGCTGCGAAGAACATCGTGCCAGCCGGGAAACCCGCGAGCTGCATCAGGAAAGCCGACAGATGGGCTATTCATTGCAACAACTGCTCAACGGCTTGCCGGAACTCGATGCGCCGGCCCGCGCCTTTCTCCAGCAGCGCCCTGAGCCGCATTTGGCCCTCGGCTGGGCGCTTGCCGCTCGCGCCTGGCAGATCAGCCCGCAAGATGCGCTGGCGGCGTGGCTCTGGAGCTGGCTGGAAAATCAATTGGCGGTGCTGATGAAAACCCTGCCCCTGGGCCAGCAAGCCGCGCAACGCCTGACCAGCGAACTGCTGCCACTGCTGCAACAAGCCCAGCAGGACGCCACCCGAATCAACCCCGAACACTACGGCAGCGCCGCGTTCGGCCTGTCCCTGGCGTGCATGGCCCATGAGCGCCAGTACAGCCGTCTGTTCCGTTCCTAGGGCCTTTTTACTTGGAGAATCACATGAACACACAACCCCTGCGCGTCGGCATCGGCGGACCGGTCGGTTCCGGTAAAACCGCCCTGACGCTGGCGCTCTGCCTGGCCCTGCGCGACCGCTACAACCTGGCCGTCGTCACCAACGACATCTACACCCGCGAAGACGCCGATTTCCTGGTGCGCAATGAAGCTCTGGCCCCTGAGCGCATCATCGGCGTGGAAACCGGCGGCTGCCCGCACACGGCGATCCGCGAAGACGCCTCGATCAACCTTGAAGCGGTGGATCAACTGAACCGCCGCTTTCCGGGGCTGGATCTGATTCTGGTGGAGTCCGGCGGCGATAACCTGTCGGCGACCTTCAGCCCGGAACTGTCCGACCTGACCATTTACGTGATCGACGTCTCGGCGGGCGACAAGCTGCCGCGCAAGGGCGGGCCGGGGATCTGCAAGTCCGACTTGCTGGTGATCAACAAGGTCGACCTCGCGCCGCTGGTGGGCGCGTCGCTGGAACTGATGGACAGCGACACCACGCGCATGCGCAACGGCAAGCCGTTTGTCTTCAGCAATCAGAAAACCGGCTTGGGCCTGGAAGCAATCATCGCCTTCATCGAACGCCAAGGCCTGCTGACCGCAGCCTGATCACGACTTATCAACAAGGAAGCTTATCCATGACACTGAAACGCATCCTGGGCACCCTGGCCCTGCTGCTGACCCCGGCCATCGCCTTCGCGCACCCGGGTCATGGCGACAACGGTTTGATCGCCGGCATCAGCCACCCGATTGGCGGCCTTGATCACTTGCTGGCGATGGTGGCGGTGGGTTTGTGGGCGGCGCAGCAAAAAGGCGCCGCGCGCTGGGCGCTGCCGTGCACCTTCGTGGGCACCATGCTGATTGGCGGACTGCTGGGTTTTGAAGGATTGAACCTGCCGGCGCTGGAAGGCGGCATTGCGGCGTCGGTGCTGGCGCTGGGCCTGGCCGTGGCCCTGGCCGTGCGTCCGCCGTTGAGCATGGCAGTCGGTGCGACGGCTTTGTTTGCGCTGTTCCATGGTGTGGCCCATGGGCTGGAGTTGCCGGACATGTCGAGCCCTTGGGCGTATGCCGCAGGGTTTGTGGCGGCGACGGCGGCGTTGCATGCTGCGGGTTATGCCGTGGTGCGCGTGTTGCCGCAAGCGGCGGCGCCGTTGGTTCGATTGGCCGGTGCGGCTTCGGCGGCGACTGGTGCGTGGTTGCTCGCAGGTTGATCTTTTATTGCCTGTGATGGCCCCTTCGCGAGCAGGCTCGCTCCCACATTGGAATGCGTACACCTGTGGGAGCGAGCC
>NZ_JASCOM010000446.1:0-2743 GCF_029959925.1 Pseudomonas sp. PS02303 | reverse complement strand
GGCAAGCCTCGCGCCTACAGGAGTTGCGCGCAATCTGTAGGCGCGAGGCTTGCCCGCGAAGGCGGTCTTGAGGGCAGCACACATCTAAAGGACGGAATGCATCATGCACACCACGATCATCATCACCTTCGGCCTGATCCTGCTGGCGCTGATGCTGTTCATCGGCGAGAAAATCGGCTTCAGCCGCGAGACCCTGGCCTACAGTTTTGTGGTCCTGTGGCTGGCCCTGACACTGATCAACGGCGCGGTCGGCATGGTCAATGCCGGCCAGCCGTTGAGCACGGAACTGGTCGTTGGCAGCGCCGTGTTCGGTGTACCGGTGGCGGCGCTGGTGCTGTTCATGGTGTTGACCACCGAAACGTGAACAGCACCGCCACTATGTTCAACGCACCAAGTGCAAGAACTGCAAATGCCGTTCGTACTGATCAAGGATGTCGTTGATGATCTGCTCCTTGGTGTAACCCACCAGATCGTAGTCCTGGCTGCCCTCGCTCAAATGCACTTCGGCCCGGTAATAACGGCGGTTGTTGAGTTCCTTGGAACCCATGCCACCACGGGCAAACGATGGCGTGAAGTAGCCACGCATCTGCACCTGATAGATAAACGGATGCTCCTCGCCGTGTCCGATTTCCAGGCTGACGTTGTCGTTGGCCGGGTCGGGCTGAGTGACCACGTTCAATCCTTTCTCGACGAACACGGCGCTCACTTCTTCGATCGCCGGGCGCACCGTGGTGTCGAGGAAGCGATAGACCTCATCGCGGGACGGGAAATGCACGGCCTGGGTCAAGCGCTGACGCCAACCGCCCCTCCGCGAGCCGGACACCGGCGCCAGGGAATGCAGCTGCGCGATCTGCTTTTGCGACTCCAGATAGAACGCCTTGTGCAGCCCCCACATCATCAGCAGCAAGATCATCGAGAACGGCAACGACGTCAGCACCACCGCTGACTTCAGCGCATCGATGCTGCCGGAGAACAGCAACGCACTGGTCACCAGCGCGGTCATCGCGCCCCAGAACACCCGCAGCCATTTCGGCCCGTCTTCATCCGGGTTGCCGCCCTTGGCGGAGAGCGTCGACAGCACCACGGTGCCGGAGTCGGCCGAGGTGACGAAGAACACGAAGCTGATGAACACCGTCACCGCGATGACGGTTTTGCTCCACGGGTAGGTTTCCAGCAGCAGGTAGAGGGTCATCGACGGATTGTCGACGGCCGACATGCCGAGTGCGGTCATGCCGTGGTTCAGGACCTGGTCGATGGCGCTGTTGCCGAAGATCGACATCCACGCCAGGGTGAAACCGAGCGGAATCAGCAACACGCCGAAGACGAATTCGCGAATGGTACGGCCACGGGAGATCCGGGCGATGAACAGGCCCACGAACGGCGACCACGCAATCCACCAGGCCCAATAGAACACGGTCCAGCCGCCCAGCCAGTCGCTGGGTTTGTCGTAGGCGTACAGGTCGAAACTCTTCATCGGCAACGCGCCGAGGTAGTCGCCGATGTTCTGGATCAGGGTGTTGAGCAAGTGCTGCGTGGGACCGGCGAACAACACGAACAGCAACAGCGCACAGGCCAGCAGCATGTTGATGTCGGACATCACCCGCACGCCTTTATCGACGCCGGACACCGCAACGATGATCGCCGCGCCCATCATCAACGTGATCAGGCCGACCTGAATCCACTGGGTGTGAGCGATGCCGAACAGGTAGTCCAGGCCCGAGTTGAGGTGCAACACGCCAAAGCCCATGTCGGCGCCGAGGCCGAACACCGTGGCGATGATGCCGAAGCCGTCCACGGCGTAACCGATCGGGCCGTTGATGCGCTTGCCAATCAGCGGATAGAGCGCCGAACGCAAGGCCAGCGGCAGGTTGTGGCGGTAGGCGAAGTAGGCCAGCGCCATGCCGACAAAGGCGAACACGCCCCAGCCGTGCAGGCCCCAGTGCAGAAACAGAATCTGCATCGCCTGACGCGCCGCATCCGCCGTGCCGGCCTCGCCTTGCGGTGGTTGGGCCAAGTGAGTGAGCGGTTCGGACACGCAAAAGAAGAACAGCGTGATGCTGATCCCGGCGGCGAACAGCATGCCGGCCCAGGACAGGTAACTGAATTCGGGCTCGTCGTGGTCGGCACCGAGCTTGATCTTGCCGTAGCCAGACAAGGCGGTGACCACCACGAAGACCAGATACAGCGTCATCGCGAGCATGTAATACCAGCCGACCGTATTGGCCGCCCAGTTTTGCGCTTCCAGCAGCCAGGCGCCGGCCTGTTCAGGCATGGCAATGACGACGATGCCGAACAGCAGAATGAAGGTCGCCGCGAAATAAAACACCGGCGGATTCATGCGGACCTGGCCGCTTGGAGGGACGGACGATGCACTCATGAAAGGTGCACCTCAAGGGGGTGAAACAGGGCAATCAATAACGGACTCGGCAAGGCAAGCCTCCTGTTGTGAACGGGCAGCAAACCGGCGGTTTAACTTGAATGAGCGTTCAAGTTAAACATGAATAGGGTGCTAAGGACTAATCGCAGGGCTCGGCGGTACGTTCTGTACGCTAGCTCAAGGATGGGTATGACGTGGGATTTGGGGGATTCGTTCAGCGGGAAATTAGCTAAATGCCATGATTACCGTTCGCCTTGAAATCCATTCGCGAGCAGGCTCGCTCCCACAGGGAGATGTGTCGTTCAAAAATCTGTGGTCCAACACCTATCCACTGTGGGAGCGAGCCTGCTCGCGATGAGGCCGGTG
>NZ_JASCOM010000445.1:0-2780 GCF_029959925.1 Pseudomonas sp. PS02303 | reverse complement strand
GAGCTTGCTCCTGCTGGGGTGCGAAGCGCCCCCAATACAGGACTGCTGCGCAGCCCAACGGGAGCAAGCTCCCTCGCCACAAGAATTAGCCGGGGCTTCAAATCTACGGCGCATCCGGGCTGTCGATCTGCTCCAGCATCCACTTCACAAAATCGCGCACCTTGGGCACTTCCGCCGAGTGCTCGGGATACGCCAGGTAATAGGCATCCGTGCTTGGCATCGCGTGTTTCCAGGGGATAACCAGTTTGCCGTCCGCCAACTCTTCTTCCACCAAAAACCTTGGCAGCAGCGCCACGCCGCAGCCGACCTGGGCGGCGCGGATGCACATATAAAACGTTTCGAAGCGCGGGCCGTGGTAGCTGTGTTCGGTGTGGTAGCCCTGGCTGTCGAACCAGTCGTGCCAGGCCTGGGGCCGCGAGGCGTTTTGCAGCAGGACGAGGTCGGCGAGCTGCGTAGGGTCGGTGAACGGCGTGTCCGGCAGGCTGCCCGGCGCACAGACCGGCACCAGCTCCTCGCCAAACAGCTTCAGGCATTCGGTGCCGGGCCGCGAGCCTTGGCCGAAGTAGAACGCCAGGTCGCTGCGACCTTGCAGCAAATCGTCGGCTTCCTGCTCGCTGCACAGGTCCAGATGGATTGACGGGTGGCGCAGGCGCCAGCCTTTCAGGCGTGGCACCAGCCAGCGCGCGCCGAAGGTCGGCGGCGTCGAAACCCGCAAGACTTCGGTTTCGCCGCCGTAGGAACGTAGGTAATGGGTCGACATCTCGACCTGGGTGAGGATTTTTCGTACTTCCACCAGGTACAAATCACCGGCCGGGGTCATTTGCAGACGTCGGCGCACCCGGCGGAACAGCAAGTGCTGCAACAACTCTTCGAGTTGCGCGACCTGTTTGCTGACGGCGCTCTGGGTAAGGTTCAGCTCTTCGGCGGCCCGGGTGAAGCTCAAATGCCGGGTCACGGCCTCGAAACACTGCAGTGCGGTGATCGACGGCAAATAGCGTTTATTCAGCATGGACGGTCCTTTTTCTTGTTTCTTTTACTGCCAGCAATTCAAAGCATGAATAAACGGAATGATATCTCTCTTAAAGGTCGTTTGTTGGGTAACCTCCGGGGAGCTAAAACTACAGGTCTGATCAGCCGTGAATGTCCGGCTGTACGTTTTCTGTTTTTTGCTCGAGGAGTGACCCATGGTTGCCGCATTGCTTGATCGTCTTGGTGTGAACCCGGCCCTGTACCAGAACGGCAAAGTGCCGGTGCATTCGCCGATCGATGGCAGCAGGATCGCTGCCGTGAACTGGGAAGGCGCCGCTGAAGTCGAGCAGCACATCAGTCGTGCAGATCATGCGTTCGAATTGTGGCGCAAGGTCCCGGCCCCGCGCCGTGGCGAACTGGTGCGTCAACTGGGCGACATCCTGCGCGAATACAAGGCTGACCTCGGCGAGCTGGTGTCTTGGGAAGCCGGCAAGATCACCCAGGAAGGCCTGGGTGAAGTTCAGGAAATGATCGACATCTGCGATTTCGCCGTCGGCCTGTCCCGTCAGCTGTACGGCTTGACCATCGCGTCCGAGCGTCCTGGCCACCACATGCGCGAAACCTGGCACCCGCTGGGCGTCGTCGGCGTCATCAGCGCCTTCAACTTCCCGGTTGCGGTCTGGGCCTGGAACACCACGCTGGCGCTGGTCTGCGGCAACCCGGTGATCTGGAAACCGTCCGAGAAAACCCCACTGACCGCACTGGCTTGTCAGGCCCTGTTTGACCGCGTACTGAAGAACTTCAGCGACGCACCTCCACACCTCAGCCAAGTGATCATCGGCGGCCGCGATGCTGGCGAAGCGCTGGTCGATGACCCACGTGTCGCGCTGATCAGCGCCACCGGCAGCACCCGCATGGGCCGTGAAGTGGCGCCAAAAATCGCCGCACGTTTCGCCCGCAGCATTCTGGAGCTGGGCGGCAACAACGCCATGATCCTCGCCCCAAGCGCCGACCTGGACATGGCCGTCCGCGCCATCCTGTTCAGCGCCGTCGGCACCGCCGGTCAGCGTTGCACCACGTTGCGTCGCCTGATTGCCCATGAGTCGGTGAAGGAAGAAATCGTCACTCGCCTCAAGGCTGCCTATTCCAAGGTCCGCATCGGCAATCCGCTCGAGGGCAACCTGATCGGTCCGCTGATCGACAAAAACAGTTTCGAAAACATGCAGGACGCGCTGGAACAAGCCCTGAGCGAAGGCGGCCGGGTGTTTGGCGGCGAACGCCAGCTGGAAGACAAATACCCGAACGCTTATTACGTCTCGCCGGCCATTGTTGAAATGCCGGAGCAGAGCGATGTGGTCTGCAATGAAACCTTCGCACCGATCTTGTACGTGGTCGGTTACAAGGACTTCGACGAAGCGCTGCGTCTGAACAACTCGGTGCCACAAGGCCTGTCCTCGTGCATCTTCACCACCGACGTGCGTGAAGCCGAACAGTTCATGTCGGCGGTGGGCAGCGACTGCGGCATCGCCAACGTCAACATCGGCCCGAGCGGTGCGGAAATTGGCGGCGCGTTCGGTGGCGAGAAAGAAACCGGTGGTGGGCGTGAGTCGGGCTCCGATGCATGGCGCGGCTACATGCGCCGCCAGACCAACACCGTGAACTACTCGCTGGAGTTGCCGTTGGCGCAGGGCATCACGTTCGACTGATCCTCGAGTCGAACAGTGATCCCCTGTAGGAGTGAGCCTGCTCGCGATTGCGGTCTATCAGTCAACATAGATGTTGAATGTTAAATCGCTATCGCGAGCAGGCTC
>NZ_JASCOM010000444.1:0-2788 GCF_029959925.1 Pseudomonas sp. PS02303 | reverse complement strand
GCTCGCGATAGCGGCGTATCAGCTACACATTGGCTGACTGACACACCGCTACCGCGAGCAGGCTCGCTCCCATATTTGAATCTCATCGCTGGAAATTATCCGTTCGTCCTTGCACCATGACTGCCTCCCGAGCCTCCCGGAATATATGCCATGCCCGACGACATCCACTTCTACGAACCCGCCAACGGCCACGGCCTGCCGCATGACCCGTTCAACGCCATCGTCGGCCCGCGCCCTATCGGCTGGATTTCCTCACAGGACGCCAACGGCCGCTTGAACCTGGCGCCTTACAGCTTCTTCAACGCCTTCAATTACATTCCGCCGATCATCGGGTTTTCCAGCGTCGGCCGTAAAGACAGCCTGAACAACATCGAGCAGACGGGCGAGTTCGCCTGGAACCTGGCCACCCGGCCACTGGCCGAGCAGATGAACCAGAGCTGCGCCATGGTCCCGCCCGAGGTCAACGAGTTCGAACTGTCAGGCCTGACACCGGTAGCGTCGAAAATCATCCAGGTGCCGCGCGTCGGCGAAAGCCCGGTGTCGTTCGAGTGCAAGGTCACGCAGATCATTCAGTTGCAGCGAGCGGACGGGAACGTGGTGCCGAGCTGGCTGATTCTGGGCGAAGTGGTCGCCGTGCATATCGCCAAGTGGCTGTTGAAAGACGGGGTGTACGACACCGCCGCGGCAGAACCGATTCTGCGCGGCGGCGGGCCAGCGGATTACTTTCAACTGGGGCCAGAGGCATTGTTCAAAATGTGGCGCCCGGGGGCGGTCAAGTGATTACCAGAGCAGGTCGGCGTCTTCTTTGACGTCTTTGAGGCGGGTCAGCTCTTTGGCTGCGGCCAGATCAGCCTCGTTGGCCGTCTTGAAGATTTGCCCTTCAAGTACTTTGTGAAAGCGTGGCGCTTCGGTGCCACCGATGGCTTTGACGGCGATCGCGGCGTGGTAACCCCCCTCGCCCGGTACTACAGCGGAAACAGCTTCGAAATGATCAAAGGCTTTACGTGCCATGTCGCGGATCCTGGCTGATTGAGAATGCAGCCATTAAACCCTCAACCCGCCATTTTGTGTACCCACGACCCGGACTGCCCCCGCGCCTGGTCGGCCGACACGTCCTTGAAGGTATGAAAATCCAGGCTGTTGACCACCAACTCCTGCACCAGCTCGGCGAAAATCTCCATCGCCGGGGTGCCGAAATAGGCCGTCATCGCTTGCTGGTTCGTCCAGAAACCGGACACCAGCCACAACTCCGGATCGCATTGCGAATGCTGCAGGGAAAAACTCAGGCAACCCGGCGCGCTGCGGGACGGCTCGATCAAGGCGCTCAGGCGCGCACCGAGTTCTGCCGAACGCCCGGCGCGGGCACGAACAAAAGCCATGTGACTGACGGGGATCTGCGTAGACATGTTCAACCCTCCCAGGGAGTCGAGTGGCAGCCGGGGGACGGGCTGCGACAGGATCAAAGGTTAAGCGCGCAGGGGGAAGCGCGGTTAGTCGATTCCTGCCGGCTTGTTGCACAATCCTGCGCGGCGTTTCGATAAACCTGTAACAACCTGTAAAAGCGTTCGTACCAACAAAACTCGGCTTTCAAGCAAGTTTCCCTGAGTTGCAGCAGCCATAGAGGCACCGCTGATCCACTCGATGCAGAATCAGGCAAGCTTGAGGCAGGATGTGTCTACCGCTCTGTCTTGCACAAACTTAAGCTGGCCTCATTACCAACGCCTCAACGAGGATGCCCGGCATGTCGTCGTTCGATCACTTTCAAGCCCCGCTGGATGCCGACATGGAGAAACAGCGCGCTGAACTGGCCACTATCATCCGGCGCAACACCACGGACGATGGCACTTATGCCACTGCCGTCGGCTCGCTGTTCATGTCCAAACACTGCAAGTCCCATGAATTTGCCCCGGTGCTGGCGCAACCCGCGCTGTGCATCATGGCGCAGGGGCGAAAAGAGGTCAGGCTGGCCGACGAATACTTTAATTACGACCCGTTGAATTACCTGGTGGTGTCGGTTTCGATGCCGTTGAGCGGGCGGGTGGTGAACGTCACGTCGCAAGAACCGATTCTCGCGGTGCGACTGGATATTGATCCGGCTGAAATCACCGCGCTAATTGCCGACGCCGGCCCTTTGGGCGTACCGACCCGTCCCACAGGACGCGGCTTATATGTCGAACGGATCGATACGGCGATGCTCGACGCGGTGTTGCGTCTGGCGCGTTTGCTCGATACCCCGAAAGACATCGCCATGCTCGCACCGCTGATTCGCCGGGAGATTCTTTATCGGTTGTTGCGCAGTCAGCAGGGCCATCGGCTGTATGAGATTGCGATTGCCAATAGCCAGAGCCACCGCATCAGCCAGGCGATCAAGTGGCTTAACGGCAACTATGAGCAACCGCTGCGCATCGATGATCTGGCGAAGGAAGTGAACCTGAGCGTCTCGACGTTGCATCACCGGTTCAAGGCGATGACGGCGATGAGTCCGCTGCAGTATCAGAAGCAACTGCGCTTGCAGGAAGCGCGGCGGTTGATGCTGGCCGAAGGGCTGGAGGCTTCGGCGGCGGGGTATCGGGTGGGGTATGAAAGCCCGTCGCAATTCAGCCGGGAATATAGCCGGTTGTTTGGGGCACCGCCGTTAAGGGATCTGGCGCGGTTGCGGTTGTCCGTTTGATCTTGTTTTTGCGGTAATTTTGCCGGCCCTATCGCGAGCAGGCTCGCTCCCACATTTGATCTGGGGTGTTCACAAATTCTGTGTTCACAGGAGATCCACTGTGGGTGCGAGCCTGCT